>NZ_JBIWDU010000026.1:0-55888 GCF_044762155.1 Neobacillus sp. NPDC097160
TTTTATTGAAAGCTTTTCAAACTTTTGCTATTTGATATATCTTTCTTTTATAAAATCAGTTTCATTAGTATTGAAGCAAAAAAATTGATGTTCATTAATATCAAAATTAGAATTAACAAACTTTATAAAAGGTTCAACGAACTTTTCAGTATTCGTAATATGAAGATGTTTCATAGTGTTCTCCTACAATAAATCATTGGTAAAAGTAGCTTAAACAAATAATGCATTACACTCTCCAATTAAAATTTGTGTATAAAAATAACCCTTCAAAAAAAATCAAAAAACTTTTAATATCATATATATTAAAGCGAAGAATAATCCAACTGTTCCACTCAAATAGAGATATTTTACCCTTCTATTTTTTGATAAGGATAAATATCCATCTACCCCTACCGCTACCATAAGTGGATAATAGATAAGAACATGTCTAAATGTAAATGTCGTACTAATTATTGAGAAAAATAAAATTAAAAATGATAACGATAACCAATCAAATTTTAATAGCCTCTTTAAAATAAACGGTACTGATAAAATTTGAAATATTACACCGATAAAAACAAGTAACATTGAAAAATCTAATAAAATCATTTTTTCATCTTTAAATAAACCAAAAAAATTAGGAAAAGGTGTGATTAATGCATAAAACACTCGAAATATTAATCCAAAAGGTATCAATGGTTGCTCAAATACATATCGACTCAACCCATTACCTGCCAATTCTAATGTATAACTACTATAACTTTTAATAAAATAATCAAATCTAATAGCAGCAAAAAAATTACTCATAAATAATATTGGAATAATCGCTATTAAAAATAGTATATTATTTATCCTTAACTTCTTAGCTAAAATTAAACCGCATAAAGCACCTGCAAAAACCAAAGAATTTATTCTAGTATAGTATGTTATATATATTAATAATGGCAAGGTTACTAGCGTTAATATTTTTCTAAAATATTTTTGATTGCTTAACAATTTCTCAAATAATAAAACTATCAACAGTATTTGTAATAGATTAAAGGTATCTCTAAATACATGAGCGTTAATATACTGAATATTCGGGGTTAATGTAAAAAATAAAATGCTGTAAAAAACCTTTTTGTCGGTAAATTGAGTATATTTTTTGAGAAAGTATTCAAATATCAGACAAATCCAAACTAAATAATAAACATTCATAATTCTTGGTAAAAACGTATTATAACCACCAAACCAATCAGAGAACTTAATTAATGCTGAAATGTATAATGAGAAAAATGGAGCATTATGCCAAAAACCAATAATTCCAGATTCTAGTATCTCCTTGGGGTTTAGCATGCCAGAGTTATTTATAATCTTGCCTTCATTCTCAAAATTTATATCATCTGAGCCACCAAAATAATAAGGAGAACCATATGACAAATTATTAGCAATATATATTAGAAATACAAAAGCAAGAGAGTATGCAAAAATAAATAAATATAATTTAACCATCCTATAATCTTTTCTCGTTATTAACGGAAGAGTTATTGACATCATCAATACTTGCATAATAAATACGGGGAACGAAAAGGTCAGTATAGATGACGCAAAAATTATAAAACATATGACAAGTATAAAAAATGCCTTTTTATCACTTCCAATTGGATTCATAGATAACATTTTATCTTCCCTCTCGACATAAATGGTGCCTTAAACATAGCTTAAGTTGATTAATTCATGATAATTTTAAATTCCTTTGTATTGTTATTAAAAATCCAAAATCACTATATTATCATACTTTATTTATTAATTTTCATTTTTTAAATGCATTTTTTCTGCCTATTTCCAAAGTTTATCTGTATTTAAATAGTAAACAATTCGGAGACAAAGGTAATTCAATCTCATTATATTTAAGAAGGAATATATCCAAATCTTTAAGGTTTTATAGTACAAATTAGAGTTTCAAAATTCTTCTGGCAATTATCTTACTATCAAATGCTTCACAAGGTTCATATTGAACTGTTTGTTCTTTGATTTCTTTTATAGCCCAATTAATTTCGTCCTCATTATTATTACAAAAAACATATCTGTTATATGGCTCTAAATACTCTCTGATTGTTTCTTTATTTTCACCGTCAAGTATAATCAGAATTGGTTTGTTTGTTGCAGCGTAATGATATATTTTCCCTGGTATTTGAGTTCCGCTTTTATTTAAAACACATACTAGAAGATCTGATTTTGCCTCATACTCTGATGCGTCACCTCTTGGAAATATTGATATATTCTCCTTCGTTTCAAATGAACAATCAGTTTCTCCCATTATTATTAGCTCTACATCTTGATTCAAGCTATCACAGGTATTATAAAGCGGTTCAATGTTTCTAGATATTTTCATGTAAGCGCCGAAGTATCCAATTAGAAACCTATCTTTTTTTACTTCCGGATATATTTTCCCCTCTCTAAAAGGGATAGGAACAAATGTCATTTTTTTAGCCAAATCAGGAAATGCCTTTTTCTGCGCTTCATATGTGCATGGAGAAACATAAATAATATGATCTGCATCCTTTAACAAACTTTTCTCAATATTACGCAAGTAAAAATTAGGATATATACTATGGTTAGTTATATCCATCGCCATAGGGTCTCCCCAATACTGAATCCACTTTTTGTATTTTAAACCTTGTTTTATCAAATTAATAGCAGTAATATGGGCGGTTTTAGGGTCAGATGAAGATATAACTAAATCATATTCTTGGCTATTTAATATTCCAATATCAATATGTTTTGCAATTTTTAAAGTATAATGAAAAATTGAGAATTTATGATAAACCTTCCGTAAAACTGATATAGTTAGATTTTTCAAAACACTGTTTTTATTACCTTTTACAGATGTAACAGCATTATATAAATCATTACCTTTCAGCCTAACAATATTGATTCCTTCAAAATTATCGCTCTTATTAACAGCTTGAACATTCTTACTTGGTGGAATAGTAACAAAGTCAACCTGACAACTATTAGATATTAACCCATTTACTAATGCTAGATTTCTCATCATAGCTGAATTATTTGCTTCAATAGGAAACAAACATATAAATAATATCTTCATTTTTTCCCCTTCTAAATCCATTTGTTTAATTTAATTGTAATTCTATAAATACAATTCCATCAAAGGGCTATATCTATATTCAAACAATAACTACAGTTTTATCTTCTATTTTTAATTTCCATTCACAAAAAACTCTTTTATTTTTTTCTTATAAAAATAATTTTCACTCTGAATTTCTGCAAGTAATTTATCACAACTCTCTTCAAATGATTGAGCGTCATAATTTATATAATAGTTGTATAGCTTTTTTTTATATTCCTTATCTTCGAAATCCAAACTTATACCCACAGATTGTTTTTCTATTAACTTTCCAGAATACGTACTATTATTACCTATTAATGGCTTTCTAAATAATAAACCATCGTAAAATTTATTTGCTAAAGCCAGATCATTAACAAATGAATTTGGATAGTTATAACAAATCAAATCAAACTCTTTTACTAATTTACTTTTTTGTAATTCTTGATATTCTCCCGTGAAAACAACATTACTTATCCCTTCAGAGTAATCAATTAGCTCTTGGAGATTTTCCCCGCCACCATGTATAATAAATTCAAACCTATCGTCATTTCCAAATCTATCAACAAGTGATTTCATATAGTCAGTCTCTCTTAAACCACCAATATAACCAACTACCACTTTAGAATTTTTTATTTTATTATTGTCAATACAGGTCTCAAAACTCGAACAATTATGCGCCATAACATAATTCATATTTTTGGGTAATACTTGTAAAAAACCTTTAGATGAAATGCTAGTAAAAGAAGAATTGACAACAATTTTGTTTAGTATGGATTTAAATGGTCCAAAATATTCAAAACTTGCATCTCTATAATCAAAAATAAAATTATTCTTATATCGAGTACGAAGCTCTTTTAAAATCACTACACCAGACATGGTAGTTAAAACAATCAACTTCTCGTATTTTTGTTTTCGAATAATTTTTTTTGCATACCTACTAAAACGATAAAAATCACTAATTTTATAAATAGGATTTCTCTGTTCTTTTGATGGATAGTTAAAAATGTGATGTTTTTTAGCAGTAAACTCTACCGATTCATTTTGAGTACTTGCTGACCTATCCCATGAAATTATTTCATAATCAATTGAAAGTTCATCAAGGCAGCTTGTATAATTTTTTAAATAAGGACAACGATTAATTGAGCCAACATAAATAATTCCTATCATTTTTTGCTCCTTAACAAGTGACTATACTGATTAATCCGATAAAGTCGATAACTGAGATTTCCCAGTACTCAATTATCAGATTTCCTCAATTAAATGGGTGTAAAAATCTGAGAATATCTTTTTCCTATCACCATGATTCTTTATATACTCAATTCCTTTATCTCCCATAATCTTAAGTAACTTTTCATTAGAAATTAATTCATACAATTTAATACTTGCTTCCTCTTGATTATTAAAATCGATATATATACCTGAACCTACATCTTCTATAATCTCTTGAAACTCTCCCCAAATACCTGAGACAATTGGTTTCCCAAGAGCCATATATTGAAATAATTTATTGGGTCTTACTAGTTTAAAACTTTCTATTTTCATTAGATTCGTTAAACATATATCTGCATGGATTAAATAGTCTGGAACCAAGTCTCCCGGAACCGGATCTTCAAAATAAACGTTCTTTAAATCTAATTCATCAGCATATTGAATTAAATTTAGTTTTTGTTCTCCGTCACCAATAAAAATAAATGAAACCATTTTATTGTTTTCGTTATTCGTTATGTTATTAAAAACTTTAATAGTATTTAATACTGAAAATAAATCATTAGCCCTACCATGTACTCCAAGGTACATAATTTTAAAATCACTTTTCCACTCTTTATCTTCAATCAATGAAGTATCAGCAGTTTTATTAAAGTAACTATCTGTATTTACACCTAAAGGAGAAATCCACATTGGTTTTAAATCTACTTTTTCTTTAACATAATTAAGCATACCCTTTGAAACAGCAGTGATTCCATCAGCAGAACTATAAAGGTAATCAGCTGCAAAATTCATATACTTTATCACAAGTTTATTCTTCATTCCCATATCTTCTAAAAATAATGGCCAGAGATCTTCTACATCCACCACCAATTTAATCCTTCTTAACTTTGCAGCTATAACACTGAAGATAGTTACAGGCGGGATCGTTAAAATAATAAAATCGATATTTCTAGAAAATAAGATTTTAATTGCCGATAAGAAATCAAACACAGTGATATTTAATTGTCTTAAGAATGAACTTTTTCGATATGGAGTACTTTTTATCTTAACAATAGAAAAATTATTAATTCGTCTTTTAGATTGGAATTTTAGCTTGCCTAAACTTTTATCCATCTTCCCAATGTAATGACTATATCCACAAATCCAAAATTCAGACTTACAATTATAATTATCAGCAAAAAACTTCGACATCTCATAATTCTTTGTCGGCCCAGGCATATCTGGCGTTACACCATAATGATTTATTGTTACAATCCTATTCATTCTTTTTTTCCCTTCCATAAATGGTAAACTTGATGGCACCCTACCTGTTTACAACCAACTTTATGATAAAAGTTAATCGCACTCATATTTCGAGCTTGTGTACCAACTCTAATTTTTTTGCACCCACCTTGTAATGCTGCATTTTCAACTGTTTTGAATAAATTTGTTCCAATACCACCCTTTGCAGCACCTCGTGATACCGCAATCAGCTCTATTACACAGGCATTATCAAAAAAAGAATGTAATAGAAAGCCATTAATATCACCATTCTCGTCTTTAGATAAAGCAAAATATTTATTTGGCTTTTCAAAGGAATTTATTAGCCATTGTCGATAGACTTGTTCACCACCACGATCAGACAATTCGGGATCCTCTGTAAACTTTGAGAATTGAAAATCTGCTATTTCTATAATTTGATTATTTTCTTTTAACGATTGATAAACTGTAATGTTTTTTTGCACATTATTATGCTCTTTAATTTCTTTTATAAACTGTATATTGACGTCTGCTAAAAACGCATGCGTATCTTTCCCAATCATTTGTGCATTAACAGGTTCTGAATTACGATTCTCAATTGAAATAAATTGATATTCTTTAAATCTACTTTTCAGTTCATCCCATTCATTTAGTGAAAGTGGTTTATGCAAAATAGCTTTTGCACTTGTAACCCCAAAAAACTCTGTATCCCAATCTAACTCATAGAAGGTGATTTTATTTTCTTCCATAAGAGTCTCCTATCCTACAATCCCGTATCAGTACTTTTATTTGAACCTTTATCAATTACATAAATATCTTCACGCTTCAATACTGAATTTGCCGTTTTAATAAACACTTTTAAATCGAGCCACCAAGATAGATGATCAATATAGTAAATGTCATTTTGTATTCGTTCTTTCCAAGGTACCGTATTTCTAAAATAGGCTTGATTATATCCTGTAACACCTGGTCTAATTTCTAATTTCCGACCCTCATTGCCTTCGTAAAGTTTACGGTGTTCCGGTAAGTCTGGCCTTGGACCGATTATACTCATATCACCCTTAATAATATTTAAAAGTTGCGGTGTTTCATCGATACTAGTTTTACGAATAAACTTTCCAATCTTAGTTAGTCTTGGATCATCTTCAGAATTAAAAGTTGATCCATCTTCATTTCTAAGATCTGGTGCATTCATTTTCATCGAACGAAATTTATACATCTTAAATACTTTCCCATTCATCCCTAACCGAGGTGCATTATAAAAGATGGAGCCTTTGTCTTGGATATAAATAATTGGTCCAATAATAACTAATATTATTAGCCAAAATGGGAGGGCTATTATTGCAAGTATTAAGTCCAATAATCGTTTAAAAAAACTCTTATACATTCTTTGACCTCACTTGAGAACCTTTACTTAAGACTTCATTTACTATCTTTTTGAAAGTACCAATAATATACTCTACATCATCATCACTAAGTAAGGTATGCAATGGTAACGTAACTTCATTATTATATACATCAAAAGCATTCTGGTACTCTTTGATATCAAACCCTAAATTCTTATAAGCAGTAAACATAGGCAATGGCTTATAATGTACATTACAAGCAACACCAGCCTCAGCCATCTGTACAATTATTTTATTTCTTTCAGCTTCACCAATCCCTGGTATCCTCACCAAATAAAGATGTCCCGAAGATGCAAAATCATCACCATAATGCTCTAAGCTTTGAATACCTAATGGCAATAGCGCTCTATCATACATCACAATAATCTCTTTACGTCTTTCCAAGAGAACTTCATATCTATCTAACTGTATTAATCCAATACTGGCCATTATATCAGTCATATTGCACTTGTAAGCAGGATAGATAATGTCATATTCCCAAGCGCCTTTTTGAGTTTTAGCCAAGGCATCTTTTGACTGACCATGTAAACTATAAAGCATAAATTGTTTATAAAGCCATTCATCATCCAGCCCAAGACCGCTGCCCCAAACAACGGCTCCACCTTCAGCTGTTGTCAAATTCTTTACAGCATGGAATGAGAAACAAGTGAAATCAGCAACTTGTCCACATTTCAACTCATTTCTTTCAGCACCAAAAGCATGAGCAGCATCTGTCATTACAATAACTCTATTAAATAATGTTTGTAGTTCATTATTAGCTTTAAATAGACCTCTCTTGTTTTCTACTATTTCATAAATATAATCGTAATTACACATCTTTCCCGCTAAATCAACAGGGATAATTACCTTTGTCTTCTCTGTAATCGCATCAGCAAGTTTTGTATAATCCATCTCAAACGAATCCGGAGCAGTATCAACGAGGACAATTTTTGCCCCAACATGATCGATAACCGAAGCAGATGCTGTGTACGTATATGCTGAAGTAATGACTTCATCACCAGGTCCTACTCCCAATATACGAAGAGTAAGTTCCATAGCTGCAGTAGCAGAGTTAAGGCACACAGCTTTGTTTACACCAACATATTCAGCAATTTTCTTTTCAAACTCTTTTGTTCTTGGCCCAGTTGTAATCCATCCGGACTGCATCGCTTTAATTACTTCTTCAATTTCTGCATCTGTAATATCTGGAGGAGAGAAAGGGATATTTCTTATTTTGGTATCAATCATTTTTTTATTTCCTCTCTTTATTTAGGTATAAGACCCTTAGACTTTTATTCTATATTTGCCGATTTTTAACTATCAATTCTATTTCACTAATTTGCTGTTGACAAAAGAACTGATTGATCAAACCTATTATTGGCCACATCAATCAAAGTATCATGCATATCTTTTTCAGACATAGTTAACAATCTCTCAATCAACTCTCCCAAAGTAGAAGCTTGTATAACCTTCGCCTTCCCAATATGAATCTTCGGATACACCTGCTCCGGATGCACCTCATTCTCATTCAGAAGTTCCTCATACATCTTCTCCCCAGGACGAAGTCCTGAAAACTGTATCCCGATTTCTTCTATTGTATATCCCGACAGCTTAATAAGATTCTTCGCCAAATCCACAATCTTAACAGGCTCACCCATATCAAGAACAAAAACTTCTCCACCACGTGCAAGTGACCCAGCTTGAATCACAAGCCGTGATGCTTCCGGAATCGTCATAAAATAACGAGTCATCTCCTCATGAGTTACCGTAACTGGACCACCAGCAGCAATCTGCTTCTTAAACAGCGGAATAACACTCCCCCGGCTGCCAAGAACATTCCCAAACCGAACTGCAACAAACTTCGTATGACTATTTGCAGCCAGACTCTGAATAATCATCTCCGCAAACCGCTTCGTCGCCCCCATTACATTTGGAGGATTCACGGCTTTATCCGAAGAAATCATCACGAACGTATTCACACCGAAAGTGTCCGCTGCTTCCGCCACATTCTTCGTTCCAAAAATATTATTCTTTACCGCTTCCCTCGGATTATATTCCATCAACGGTACATGCTTATGCGCTGCCGCATGGTACACAACATACGGCTTATGTGCTTCCATGACTTCAAACATTCTCGTCCGATCCTGAATATCACCAATCACGGGCACAATCTCTATTTGATTTTTATATTGTTTACGAAGCTCCATATCAATCAAATAAATACTGTTCTCACCATGTCCTAATAGAACAATTTTGCTAGGATTGAACTTACAAATCTGCCGGCAGATTTCCGATCCAATCGAACCACCCGCACCAGTAACCAATACTGTTTTCCCTGATACCCGTTCTGAAATGCCCGCTATATCTAACTCAACAGGTTCCCTGCCTAATAAATCCTCGACCTGAACCTCGCGGAATTGATTTACAGAAACCTTCCCTGTCATTAAATCCTCTAATCTAGGAATAATTTGAGTCTTTGCCTTTGTTTTTGCACATTCTTCAAAAATCCGTTTCAATTCCTTTTGACCTAATGAAGGAATCGCAATCACAATATTATCAATTTTGTATTTCTCAACGGTTTCCTTTATATGACTCGAATCTCCAACAACCGGTATCCCAAGAACATCTAATTTATATTTCTTCGGATCATCATCAATAAATGCAACAGGCTTCAGATCGATCTCATGGTTACCCAGCAATTGCCTTGCTACCATTGTTCCACCAGCACCTGCACCAATAATAAGCGTTCGTTTAATATCTTTTTGTTTGCTCATGATGTTGTCACGAAACATTCTCCATGAAAATCTAGAGCCGCCAATTAACAGTACATGAAGCATCCAGGTAATTCCCAAAGCTCTTACATATATGTTATGAAACACAATTTCCTGCATCGCAGCCGTTACGGCTATCGAAAAGGTCACTGCTTTCACAATTGCAACTAGCTCGCCAACACTCGCATATTCCCACGCCTTGTTATAAAGCTTATAAATAGAAGCAAATAAATGATGGCATATAAACAACGTAATCCAAGTAACATACAGCATCGGAATTTTAAACACGTTTAAATTTGGAACCAGCGTTAAATAGCTTATGTAGATTGCCGTCAAAACAATCAATGAATCCAAGGCTGCGAGTACGGTTACCCTTTTTCCGTAAGTCATCCATACATTCCCCCTCTTCTTAATATTTCGTTTTTCTAAACATCTTTGCAAAAAAATAAATATCTAATGGAAATTCATGTGTATAACACCTGTTCTTTCATTAGATATTTATTATTGGTGTATCTAATCCATCCTTCATTTACACTTTAACCGACATACCTTCAGGAGAAGAAACCTATAAAGATATCCCCCTCTCAAAGCATAAATAGTTGCCTCCTTGGCTAAAGGCTAGATAAAACTACGCCAGTTAGATCATAAAGCATGACTTTGTTGATATATTGTAATCAGTTAATTCCAATCGTTTTAGTCAGTTAAAACAGCAAAAATTTCTTTTTCTTCTTTATTTGAAACGGCATTTCTTTTATGATATTTTTCTTATTAATCAACAGCTCCGCATTTTCTTTAAAAAGATAGACATAGTCCGTTCCAAACTTCGAATCTATCAAGTCAAAAGCTTCTTCCATTTTAAAGGTTCGATTGACCACATTATGGGCATCCGAAGCAATGAAATGGGTTTGATTTGCTTCGATTAATTGATTCGAAAAGTTTTTGATCTTTTTCCCAAAGTATCCACAAAGACTAGATGCTGTTACCTGTGTTAAAGCACCCTTTTCTACCAAATTGTAAAGTACCTCAGGTCGTTCCATTAATTCAGCATTTCGCTCAGGGTGAACAATGATTGGGGTAAGCCCTTTTACTTGGATATCAAATAATAGCTTTTCTGTGTACCTTGGGACATGACTTGACGGGAATTCAATGAACAAATATTGACTATCATTCAATGTTTGAATATCGCCATTTTCTAAATCTGCTAGTATTTCACCAAATATCCTGGGCTCTTGACCGGGTAAAATCTTCATGTTAATGTTTGCCTCTTGCAGGCTTTGATTTAGGATATCAACCATTGCTAGGATGGATTCCCTGCGGTTATCATACTGATTATTTAAATGAGGAGTGGCGATGATGGTGTAAATTCCTTCTTTCACAGCTTCCCTTGCCATTGTTAAGCTATCTTCCATATTCTTGGCGCCGTCGTCAATGCCCGGCAATATATGACAATGGATATCTATCATTCGACCCACTCCTCTTCCAATTATTCGCCATTTTTCCAGTTTATCACCATTTAATAATGCTATAAATAGTAGACAAAGTGATACTGATCACTTAGTACCGTAATAATAATAGTAATTTGTATCTTTAATATTCTTATGATTTAACACAACACCGAGTAATTTACTTTGTGCAGAATCAAGTAGTTCTTTCGCCTTTAACATTTGATCCTTTTCCGTCCTCCCACTATAGACAACTAGAATTGTACCCTCGCAGCGACTCGCTAAAATCTGAGCGTCAGTGACGGCCAATAATGGCGGGGTATCAAAAAGGATAATGTCATACAGCTCTTCTGCTTTTTGGAAGATTTGTTCCATTGCTTTCGAACTAAGTAACTCCGCAGGATTTGGCGGAATTGGACCGCTTGTTAAAACAAATAGGTTTTCTACACTTGTTTCATCAATCGCTTCTTCTAATGGGATTTGTTTGGTTAATACACTCGTTAACCCAAATGTGTTCGTTTGATTAAAGGTATAGTGAACAGTTGGCTTTCTCATGTCCGCATCCACTAATAATACCTTTTTCCCTTGCTGTGCAAACGTAACAGCGAGGTTGGCAACGGTTGTTGATTTTCCTTCTCCAGGTCCTGAAGAAGTGACCATTAAGGTTCTAACATTTTTATCGACTGTCGAATATTGAATATTGGTCCTGATCGTCCGATACTGCTCGGATATTGGTGATTTTGAATCCATCATCGTAATCAGAGTTCTTTTATTATTTACTGGTTTATTATTCCTTTTTTTAAGAGCCAATCGTCTCACCTCTTAAACTAGCATTTTGTTTCGCATTGCCAAATTTACTTTTCTTAAGTTTTGATTCATCCATGATCGCGATTGAACCAAGTACCGGTACCCCAATTAGATTTTCGATTTCTTGTTCGTTTTTGATTGTATTATCTAAGTATTCAAGTAGGAATGCTAAACCTACACCCACCATAAGTCCAACAACCAAAGCAATCGCTACATTTAATAATGGTTTTGGTTTAATTGGAGAAGAATGGTCTGCAACCTCAGCTTTTGCAAGAATACTAACGTTATCCACACTCATAATAGTAACAATTTGTTTTTGGAATACTTCGGCTGTTTTGTTGGCAATTTTCGCTGCCATTTTCGCATTTGTGTCTTGGACAGACAAATTAACAACTTGCGAATTCGTTTCATTTCCAACCGTAATTTTTCCATTAAGTTCACTTACTGTCATATCTAGATTTAATTCTTTAATAACTAAATCAAGAATCGCCGGGCTCTTTATGATCACATTGTAAGTATTAATTAATTGAAGGTTTGTCTGTACTTCATTATATTGAACTGGCGCCTGTTCGTTTTTTGATTGATTAACAAGAAGCTGTGTTGAAGCTTGATAAATTGGTGTTAAGAAAAAATAACTTACTACACCACTTACTAATACGGAGATAAATGTTATGCTCAATATTAAACTTAATCGTTTGCGTATTGTTTGCAGTACCTCTTTTAAGCTGATTGTTTCCTCCATGTCGTCCTCCCTGTATCGTAAAAAGTAAACCAAGAAATAGTATACCATAAAATTTGTCACTGTTTGGATTTATTTGTAACATTTTTGACATTTTTGTCGTCTTTTACTTTTTTTATTGTACATATTTTTGTAAATATTTGTAGATTAAAATTGAAATTGGAATTAATTTTCAAATGTTTCTCTGTTATAATAGATGTGCAATACTATTTGGAGGTACTATATAATGAAACATTTTTTCACGATCATACTTGGAATTGCCTGTGTAGCCGTCCTATTCTTCGGTCATTCCTATTGGAATAAACGAATAGAAGCAGCATCAGAGAAAACGTCAAGCTTTTCCAACAATAAAGCGGCCACCACTCAAACTATTGAGAACGAAGGAACCGATGAAGACATCATTGCCTATACAGGTAATTGGCCTACAACAGCCGTTGATCGATTTAAGCAAACACAAAATGCAAAGAAACCATTTAAGGTATTGTTTGTCGGTTCTCCTGCCATCGGCTCTGATACAGCTGGTTCATTTCCGACTGTAAAAGAAAAACTGCTTAAGACATTTGGAAAGAAAAACATACAGGTTGACCTTAAGACCTACCATTCCACTTCTACCCAATTAGTTAAAAGCAACAAACAAGACGAAATAGCTGCAGCGGAAGCAAATTTGATTGTGCTTGAGCCTTTTATCTTGATGAATAACGGTGAAGTATTACTGGAGAACACGTTAAATGATCTCACCAAAATAATGGACGACATTAAAGCGGTAAATCCAGAGACAACCTTTATCCTTCAACCATCCTTTCCACTTTATAAAGCAAGAATCTACCCTACACAGGTAGCAGAACTTAAGAAGTATGCTGAACAAAATCAAATCGACTATCTCGATCACTGGTCAGCATGGCCGGACCCAGGCACGGAGGCCATTAAAGACTATCTTACCTCGGATCAAAGTGCTCCTAGCGACAAAGGGTATCAGGTATGGAGTGATTACATCCTACAGTTTTTAATTAGTAAGTAAATGATAGTCAAGCGAATCGAAAGATTCGCTTTTATTTTTCCACAATATTGAGAATATGTAACCCTTACAACATTAGTACCCATCTTCGTTTGAATTAGTGGTAACGGCTACAGACAGTTTCGGCAATGTAAGTGAAACTGCCGCATTAGTTGTAAAAGATGTTACTGCACCGGCAGCACCACAAGTGAATGAGGTAACCAATCAGTCAACCGCGATAAGTGGTGAAGCGGAAGTCGGCTCGACCTGGTATTACTGTAATTCCAGCGGTGCCATGCAGACGGGATGGGCACAGATCTCCGGAAAATGGTATTACTTTAATCAAAGTGGGGCTTTGAAATAAACATGAAAACACTCCCTAAGCTGTATGCTTTAGGGAGTGCTTTATTTAAGTTTAAGTTATTAGGGGTATTTCCTTTTACTATTTTATTTCAACCTCAACTACATGCTTATATCCTAAATCGTTCTGGATGTATGATAGTAAATCCTCTTTGTGTTGCTCTAACCAAGCTACAGAGTTTTCAGGATATAGCTCAACTTCCCAAACAGAATAATTAGCACCATTTTTTCTGGTATGCAAATTAATATTCGACACAGCATTACAGTGATAATAAAAGTTAATGATACGCTTTAGTGTATTTATTGGCCTATCATTTCTTCGAGGGGGATATAACACAAATTTTTTAGGCGAAACTAATAGCGATTTATAGGAATCCTTAAAATTGATAGCATTATTACTCTTTATTCCATTGCAAGTTTTACACAATGTCTGTGAATTTTGAATAGATGTTTCCCCACCCATAGAAAAAGGAATAATATGATCAATCTCAAGGCTTCGTTTGATGTCATATCCGCAACAAACGCACTGAAAACCATCGCGTCGTTTAACGTGTTCCTTTTCTGTCTCTGATAATTCTTTTTCCCTTCTTATAACGTTTGGTGGCGTTACTACTGGTAGTTCCGTTATTTCTCCTTCTAAAATACGCAGTTTTTCAATTTCAAACGCAATTTTGAAGTTTCCAAAGGTCTTATAAAATTGCTTCCATAGGCTTCCTGCTTTAGAAAATTCGTTTTTTAAATACTGAAGTTGAGCCAGATCATTATAATCCTTTTTTAAAACGTATAGTACCAATGTTGTTAAATCGTATTCGTGACGGACATCAAATGAATAGTAGTCCGGTCTTGCACTTATATCACCTAGCACTGCCTTATTTTGAACAATGTGGCGCACTATACAACCTATATCTCGATTCAATATGTTGCCAACACTCTTATTCTCTTCAATAAAGAATTGTTTTTCTAAGCGCTTAATCAGAACATCTACGTCATCTTTAAACCATTTCTCATTTAGATACTTCTCATCAAAGTCCTCATTTCCCCATATATCTTCATGGAGAGAATTTTCTTCAAGTAAAAAGTTAATAAGGTTTATAAATGCTTCTGCATTATCTTCGTAAACCATAACATATTCATTGATGGATTTCGTCTCTTCCTCCGAATTTCCCGAAACATTGACGGTAATATTAGTAATATACCAGCCAATTGGAATGGTTTTAATGAAAGGTGCTACTCCTGAGAAATCTCCTATTTCAATCTGCCTGCTTAATTTTTCAACTAAATCAATAGAAATATATTCTAGTGGGTAGTATCCTCTTACGGTCGGAGAAGTAGGACCCTTTTCACCAATTCCTGGTCTTGCCCAATCAATGACTTGTTTCCAATTATCGATAAATAAAACAACATTGGCCTCAGTTTTATTCTCACCACCGCCTGCTCGTTTGCCTCGCAGCACCCTTCCAATCATTTGAGTTAAGAGGATAGAACTTGTTGTTTGGCGTGTAACAAAAACAGTCTTTGCATCTGGAATATCAGCTCCCTCCGCAAGCATCCTCACATTTAGGAGCACATCAATTTTTCCTTCTTTAAACTCTTTTATAATTCTCTCATTATCCGATTTTGTTCTTTGGTTCCTTAGATCAGCACTTCCAGAATTAGCATCAATTTTTGAAAAAACGGATCCCACATTAACCCCTAATTCGCTTAATTTTGTTTCCATATATACACATTGATACCAACGGTCTACGAAAATAATAGTCTTCCCATATGTATTTTTATTCTGAACATACTCATTAATAATATAATTATTCCTTAATGAATCCTTAGCAATTCTTTCTACTATATCTTCTGGTAGGTCTTTATGCTCCCGAACTAACCGATTGTACAATCGGTCATCTACTTCATACTCTCTACCTGTTGGTTTTTCAATGTAATTAGGCAAAGCCAAGATATTCTGTGCAATCAGTTCTGCCTGGTTCGCTTGAGACAAAATCCCCTGATCAAAAATTTCAAAAAGCCACCCTCTTCTCCTAATATCTGTGTATGTTGGAGTCGCAGTTAATCCTAGTAAATAATACTTTCCTAGCATATCTTTCATATTCAATAACAAATTTCGACATCCATACGCGGGGGCATGGTGCGCTTCATCTAATACAACAAAGAATTCTTCACCACGATTAGCCAACAAATAATTTTTAAAAGCTGTCTCAACAACGTTACCCTGTAAATCTAAAACAGATGAATTATACTGTTTTATAGCACTCTGTGTTGTAATAATTAATACATCATCTGTAGTATTGATAGAAGATGGTTCAGAATGCGATTGACTACTAGATACCACTCTGATGTTCACTTGTTTGCGTTCATGGATATCGGCAGCTGAATGGATAAATGTTTCATATGCTTGATCTAACAGATTGGATGACTGGGCAAGCCATAGCACCTTGATACCTTTAGAAAGAATATTGCTGCAAATCCAATTTACTGCCGTAAATGTCTTTCCACCGCCAGTTGGAATAACAACAAGTCCACCTTTATATTGTTCCGACGGAAAAGTGAATGTTTCAGAAAGTGACTTATATGCATCTTTTTGATGAGGGAATAAAGATTTTATTCTACCATCTCTTTTTTTCTGCTCTTCTTCTATTATGATCGTACTATAACTCATGTGTTTATCCTCTATTCTCTAGCTTCGTTATTGCCAGCTTTATTTATAAAAGATGAAAAAGAATACAGCTACTAGCCCTATAAAAGAAAGTACTGTGAAAAATTTTTCTCGAGTAACGCTGATATAATCCTGGATTTCTCTTAAATTTTGATACTGACCGATGTATCCCAAAACAACCAGAGTTCGTCCAATCCATCCCCATTTCATTAAATAGAAACTAACTATAAAACCAAACAGATACCAAATAAAAGTGAGTACAAAACCGCGATTCGCATAACTATCTATCTTTTCCGACAGTTCTCTTTTCTCTTAGCCTCTTTTTTGGCTTCACGAATCTTCTTTACCCCATTGCCCGCATATTCTACTGTTGTAATTATCGCTCTCTCTTTAGGTGAAAAGACGATTCTTTTAAGTGAAAAAATCATTATTTTTTTTAACACCTGCTCAGTACCCTATCCTTTCTTCCGTTTTATCCAATCGATGATATCAAAATATGTGAATAACATACCCTTTTAACAATGGAATATAGTAGACTTTACGAAAGGAGAAGAAAAAAAAAGATTGTCTTCTCTCCGAATGGACAATCTCATTTTTGTATTGGCATTGTGCCTATGCTTACACCATTACATGTAATCATTGTACTGTCCTCAGAGGTTTTATCGGTCTGTTAATTTACTACTCCCCGGTTACGTAAAATTTTCAAAATGGCCGTTTTCTTTGCCAACGGACCGCCACTTTTAGCTTTCTTTTGTAAATCAGCTGTGCTGTATCTATCATATTGGTCCATATATTTACTAACTTCTTGATTATAGTTATCTGCCTTTTCCGATAAAGTCTTTATCCCGTCTCCGAGATTATCCCAAAATCCCATAAAGGTCCCCTCCCTAACAAACAACTAGCTGTATTTTCTTTGCCAGTTGCTGCAGCTATTCCAAGCTTTTGTTTTCAAATGCTTTTCAAAACAAATTTGATCCTCTTCAGAATCATATTCCCAAAAGTTTTTCGCATTAACTTTGGGCGCTACATTCCTTCCACCCTGATATCCATTCCATTGTGCACACATGGCACATATTTTCGTCGTTGCACTACACATTTTTATAGCCATTTTTCACCTTTTATTTTTGATTTCTTTCTGCTTCTTTTCGAATTGTACCAATTTTTTTATCGCTTCTTGTATCTCTTCCATCTGCGTTTCGGATCGTACCAGCTGGAAGACCATGCTTCTTTTCAAATGTTCCTACCGTACAATCACTTCTCGTTTTTCGTGTCACTGAAAAGTCCCCCTTAAAATAACAACGTTTTGAGTTAAATAGAGTGATAGTTCAAGTTACATATATCGAAAACTGAATTATCCCACTATTATAGGTAAATAATACCACGAAAACTTTCCTATGGGCGACTTTTTTAACGTAAACACATCAAACTGTCCGAGAACAATCAAACTCTAAATCGTTTAAGACTACAAAAACGAGATTACCAGCTATTTTAATTCGAAACAATCACTATTCCCTTTATTATTTCGATTGAAGTTTTTTCTTTTTCCAAAAAACCACCATTTCATACTGCCTTGACGCCTCCTCTTTTTTATCATTTTTTTTAGTAATCCCCAAAAACAAGAAATTGTAGAATTTCCATTTTAAAACAATGGATTGTGATAATATTAGTATTGAATTTAGATATTTTAATAGGGATTGAGGTAGAAAATTGAAAAGAGTTATTTCGTTGTTGGCTGCAATTTTATTAATTATCAGCACAGTGCCGATTAGTAATGTATTTGCTTCTGCAGATGACACTAAGCCTGTGTTGGAAAGTATTCATTTAGATAAAAAGGAGGTGACTGCCGGAGAAACAATCAAAGTAAGCTTGAAGATGACGAATGCAGCAGAGATTCGATATCTTAACATATATTACCCATCGCCTGTCACTAATCAGAATTTTACAGTACGATTGGATTATAATAGCGATTCTGGTTTATTTGAAGGCAATATACCGATTACAAACAATTTTGAAACAGGATCATATCATCTTGAGATGTTAAGTATATATGAAGTTTCTGGTAATTCTTTTAGTTATTACAATCTTGATATGTTTAAAGATGGAGATTTTATCGTAAGTGGTACCAGTGGTACGGATTTATTTGAGAGTATTGCCGGTGATAAAAAAGAAGTTAAACTTGGAGATACGATCAAATTTAGTATTAAAGCAACGGGGAATTACGGAATAGACTATATTAATTTATATTACGATACCCCTGTATCCGATAGTCGGATTACTGTATCGATGTATTACAACAGTGAATCAAATACTTATGATGGTAGTCTTCCTATTCTAAGTAACACTGAATCTGGATCTTACACCCTCAACATGTTAAGCACTTACGGCTCCGGTCCTCATATCGCTCTTTATCGGTCAAAAAATAACGAGTTGTTCGCAAATGGAGATTTTGCAGTTAGCGGTACAAGTGGAGAAGACATCCTTAACAGTGTAAATGTGGATGTCAAGGAAGCAACTTATGGCGATACACTTAATTTTAGCGTAAAGGCTCAAGTGCCTGAAAGTGTTAGATATTTAAATATCAACTTCACAACACCTGTATCCCAAAAGAGTTTTTCAGTAGGTCTAAATTATAATAATGAAACCAAATTGTTTGAAGGTAATCTTCCTATTACAGATAATTTTGAATCCGGAACTTACATATTATTTATGCTAAGTATCTATAACACCGGAAACACAACAGCCCTTTATCAATCCTATTATGGTGACAAATTTGAAAGCGGAAACTTTACCGTCTTTACCGAAGAAAATCCGCCTTCTTTCACTAAACTATCTATTAATAAGAAGATTACTGAGGCTGGGGATCATGTCAATTTCACAGTCGATGCTACCGATGATACGAACTTAGAGGAAGCAACCGTTACCTACATTTCACCAGTTAGTAAATCTAAGGTTGCCGTTCCTCTTTCGTACGACAATCAGCATTTTACTGGACAGATGGCTATAGATACTAATACTGAATTAGGCAGTTGGAAAGTAGATTCTATTGAAATTAAAGATTCAAATGGGAATTCTACCGTTGTGAAAGCCGGGGAAACAGATTTAAGTTCTGGGGATTTCAACGTGCAGAAGTCTATCACTCCATTAAGTAGTTATATTGTATCCACTAGCGAATATTGGTCGTATAAAACGATTAATTCAGATGTTTACATTGCTCCTGGTGCAACATTAACCGTTAACGGCGGAGTTACCATCAATGGGAATATTTACGTTCTTGGCGGGTTATTTAGTTACGGTGGTCTAAATATCACAGGCGGCCTTTATGCAAGCAGCGTCAATTTCTTTGATTACAGCTATCCATCATCAAACGGACAAGCGGTACTTAATGGCTCAAATAGTTTTTCAAGTATGAATGTTAGCACTCCCATATTAGAGGATATTCCGTTTGCTCTCTATGAGTCTCCACTTGTTAGCAACAATGGAAAAGTGAACTTAACTGGTGCTACCCTTCCTTTTGTCGGTGTCACAATTAATGGACAGATTGTTCCATTAAGAAGTGATGGCACATTTAGACTTAATGATTTTTATGTGGGACCAAGCGATACCCTATCTGTCAAAATAACGGATTTTTCCGGTTACACTTATTATCATTCTTATCAAGTGGCGGAGATGTACGTAGATGATTTTTCTAAAGATTCCTCTGCCATTACCGGTAAGACTTGGCCAAACTCAACAGTCAAACTTTTCGAGGGTAACACTCTACTAGGAGATACTACTTCTACCGATGAAGGTAATTTCTCGATACCAGTCAACAACCTTGCTGAAAATAGTACATTGACCCTTGAAGTGTATACTATTGAAAATCAACTGATTACCTCGAAGCAAGTTAAGGTGAAGGATATTACTTCACCGGATAAGCCAGTGGTGAATGATGTCACGGATCAAGATCAATCTGTGTCTGGTTTCGCAGAGAAAGATGCATCAGTTACTGTTGAATCAAATGGGGCCGCAATTGGAAGCAGCACAGTCGGGCAGAATGGGCAGTTCCTTGTCACGATTCCTGCGCAGAAGGCCGGCACCGAGTTAGAAGTGCGGGTAACGGATGCTGCCGGAAATGTAAGTGATGCCTCGACTATAGTCGTGAAAGATGTTACTTCCCCTGCTAAACCTGTGGTAAACGAAGTAACCGATAAAGATACTTCTGTCACTGGTTCGGCTGAAGCTGGAGCTAAAGTTGAAGTGAAAGTGATTGGTTCTGTTATTGGGTTTGCTACTGCTGGAACAGACGGCAAGTTTTCTGTTTCCATACCGGTTCAGAAAGCAGGTGTTGAGTTAGTCCTTACCGGTACCGATAAGGATGGCAATGTTAGCGAATCTACTACTGTTGTGGTGAAAGATGTTACTTCCCCTGCTAAACCTGTGGTGAACGAAGTAACAGAGAAAGATACTTCTGTCACTGGTTCGGCTGAAGCTGGAGCTAAAGTTGAAGTGAAAGTGATTGGTTCTGTTATTGGGTTTGCTACTGCTGGAACAGACGGCAAGTTTTCTGTTTCTATACCGGTTCAAAAAGCAAGTGTTGAGTTAGTCCTTACCGCCACCGATAAGGATGGCAATGTTAGCGAATCTACTACTGTTGTCGTGAAAGATGTTACTTCCCCTGCTAAACCTGTGGTGAATGATGTAACAGATAAAGACACTTCTGTTACCGGGCAAGCAGAAGCGGGATCTAAAGTGGATGTCAAAGTAAATGGAGCTGTTATTGGTTCCGCCACTGCTGGTTCTGATGGTAAGTTCTCAGTTACCGTCCCTGTTCAAATTGCAGGTACACAATTAGTGATTACTGCTATCGACAAAGATGGAAATGTCAGTGAAGAAACCAAAGTCGTCGTTTCTAAAGCAAAACTTTCTGGTTGGGTCGAAGAGAATGGAACTTGGTTTTTCTACGATAAAACAACTGGAAATAAGAAAACGGGTTGGTTTTTAGAAGGCTCGACTTGGTATTACTTTGATACCACAGGCGCGATGAAAACGGGCTGGCTCTTAGATGGTTTCACTTGGTACTTTTTAAAAGACAGTGGCGCTATGCAAACCGGCTGGCTGCTAGATGGGTCTACTTGGTATTACTTTAACGGAAGTGGCTCGATGAAGACAGGCTGGCTCCTAAACGGTTCGACTTGGTACTTCTTCAATAACAGTGGTTCCATGAAAACAGGCTGGCTGCAAAGCGGTGCCACCTGGTATTATTTTAAGGGCAGCGGCGCGATGAAAACTGGTTGGCTGCTAGATGGTTCGACTTGGTATTACTTTAACGGAAGTGGCGCCATGAAAACAGGCTGGCTGCAAAGCGGATCGACCTGGTATTACTTTAAATCCAGCGGGGACATGCAGACTGGATGGGCACAGATCTCCGGAAAATGGTATTACTTTAATCAAAGTGGGGCTTTGAAATAAATTTGAAACACTCCCTAAAATCGTTTTAGGGAGTGTCTTTTTGTGTTCAGTTTTAACAACTTTAGTTACATGGCTAAATAGGATTGTTCTGTAAAAGGATAATTTTTATCTTTTATAAGGACATCCCTCAATTGGTGGAATTTCAAAGAAACTGTGCTCAAAGAGCCCTCTTCTGCAATGTTATTCCTTAATTGTATTTTCCAATAAATCCCTAGTTAATAATTAAAATAATTTCCAAATAAAAACCATAGATTGTGATACTATTAGATTTGTGTTTGCTTAATATACAGAAAAGGGGTCTAGTTAGTGAAAAGAATTGTCTCTGTTTTTACAGCAATATTATTAATTATCAGCACAGTGCCAATTAGTCATGTATTTGCTGCTGCAGATGTAACCAAGCCTGTGTTGGAGAATATTAGTGTGGATAAGAAAGAGGTGACTGCTGGGGATACGGTAAAGATTAGTGTCAACGCCTCTGATGATGTGGCGGTTAGCCGTGTCAGTTTATACTATTATACTCCTATTTCTCAAAGGAGCTTTTCTGTCCCACTATCCTATAATCCTGAAAACGGAATTTTTGAAAGCAATATTTCAATCGATGAAAATATTGAATCTGGGACGTTTAAGATTAATTATATGATTATTACAGATACCACCGGTAACCAAACCTATTTATCTCAGGGGCAAGACCCCGATGGCAAGCTCCAGGGTGGGGAATATACCGTTACAGGGACAAGTGGAGCCGATTTTACAAATCCAACACTTGAAGAGATCATTGTTAATAAAAAAGAAGCTACTCTTGGAGATACGGTAAATATTAGTGTCAAAGCTTCTGATGATGTGGCGGTTAGCCGAGTAAGTTTATATTACTATACTCCTATTTCTCAAAGGAGCTTTTCTGTCCCACTATCCTATAATCCTGAAAACGGAATTTTTGAAAGCAATATTTCAATCGATGAAAATATTGAATCTGGGACGTTTAAGATTAATTATATGATTATTACAGATACCACCGGGAACCAAACCTATTTATCACAGGGGCAAGACCCCGAAGGCAAACTCCAGGATGGGGAATTTACCGTTACAGGGACAAGTGGAGCCGATGTTACAAAACCAACACTTGAAGAGATCATTGTTAATAAAAAAGAAGCTACTCTTGGAGATACGGTAAATATTAGTGTCAAAGCTTCTGATGATGTGGCGGTTAGCCGAGTAAGTTTATATTACTATACTCCTATTTCACAAAGGAGTTTTTCTGTCCCTTTATCCTATAATTATGAAAAGGGAGTTTTTGAAGGCTATATTTCAATCGATGAAAATATTGAATCTGGGACGTTTAAGATTAATTATATGATTATTACAGACACCACCGGTAACCAAACCTATTTATCGCCAGGACAAGACCCTGAAGGAAAGCTACCGAATGGCAATTTTACAATTTTTACAGAATTCAACCCTCCTTCCTTTTCAAAACTATCAATAGATAAGAATAGTGTTGAATCAGGAGATTATGTAAATTTCACAATAGATGCAACCGATGACACAAACTTAAGTGAAGCAACTATTAACTATGTAAGCCCTGTAAGTCAAACGAAGCATGCGGTTTCCCTTTCTTACGACGGCCAACATTTCACTGGTCAGATGTATATTGATAAAAATACTGAAGTTGGACAATGGACAGTCGATTCCATTGTGATCACAGATACCAATGAAAATTCTACTGTTGTAAAAGCGGTTGAAACAGATTTAAGTGCCGGAAATTTTACTGTCCTAAAGTCTGTAACACCTTTAAACAGCTATATAGTGACCTCAAATGAAACCTGGTCAAACAAAACGGTTAATTCTGATGTTTACATTTCTCCAGGGGCGATCTTAAATATAAATGGGAATGTAATTATTAATGGGAATGTTTATGTACTAGGTGGATTAAGAAGTTACGGCGGCCTTACTATTACAGGTGAACTACATGCCAATAGTATTTACTTTGGCTATTACACACCATCCAATGGACAAGCTATTTTTACCGGATCAAATTATATATCTAGCATGATCGCGAGTAATCGAATTTTAACAGAGGTTCCATTTACTGTTTATGATACCCCGCTTGTCAGCAGCAATGGTAAAGTGAACCTAACTGGGGCGACTCTCCCATTTGTCACACTTGGAATAAATGGACAAAACGTGCCATTAAGAACGGATGGAACATTTAAACTAAACGATTTTTACATCGGTGATAGTAATACATTAAACGTTAAAATTACAGACTTATATGGTTATACCTATTACTATTCTTATAATGTTGCAGATATATATATTGATGAATTCACTAAAAACTCACAGACGATTACAGGTAAGGCATTACCACATTCCACTATAAAGATTTTAGAGAATAATAGTGAAATTGAAATGGATACTGCAGACGAAAAAGGTTATTTTTCCATTGGAGTATCTAACTTAACAGAGAATACTACGTTACGTTTTGAAGTTTATAATGAAGCTAATGAATTGGTAACAACAAAAGATGTTCTAGTAAAAGACATTACGCCTCCAGAAACTCCTGTTGTAAATGAGGTTTCAGATAAGGATAAAGCGATTACTGGTGCGGCAGAAGCCGGTGCGACTATTACTGTAATGGCAAACGGGAATGTCATTGGCACTGGAACCGCTGGAACAGACGGCAAGTTTTCAGTAAGCATCCCGATGCAACCAGCTGGAGTTGAATTGGCCATTACTGCTACTGACAAGGCTGGGAATGTTAGTGAAACTACAATGGTTGCTGTGAAAGACGTTACCCCTCCTGCTAAGCCAGCTGTAAATCAAGTGACTGAAAAGGATGCTTCTGTTACTGGTACGGCTGAAGCTGGCTCTAAAGTAGAAGTAAAAATCAATGATTCTGTTATTGGTTCTGGCACTGTAGAAACAGATGGTAAGTTCTCGGTTACGATTCCGGTTCAAAAAGCAGGCGTCGAGTTAGTCATTTCTGCTACCGACAAGGCTGGGAATGTTAGTGAGGCAACTACTGTTGTCGTTAAAGATGTTACTTCTCCTGGTAAACCAGTAGTGAATGAAGTTACTGATAAGGATACTTCGGTTTCTGGTTCGGCTGAAGCAGGCACTTTAGTTGATGTGAAAGTGAATAGGACTGTGATTAGCTCAGCTACTGCCGATACGGCAGGGAAGTTTGTTGTTACGATCCCAGTTCAAAAGGCTGGTACTGAATTAGTAATTACTGCTACTGACAAAGCTGGCAATGTTAGCGAAGCAACCACTGTTGTTGTTAAGGATGTTACTTCTCCTGCTAAACCAATTGTCAATGAAGTAACAGATAAGGATACTTCTGTCTCTGGCGCAGCAGAAGCGGGATCAAAAGTGGAAGTGAAAGTAAACGATTCTGTTATTGGTTCCGCTACTGGTGGATTAGATGGCAAGTTCTCTGTTACGATCCCGGTTCAAAAGTCTGGAACTGAGATAGTTATTATTGCAACTGACATGAGCGGAAATGTAAGTGAAGAGACAAAATTAGTCGTCTCCAAAGGAAAGCTTTCCGGTTGGATCCAAGAGAATGGGACTTGGTTTTTCTACGACAAAACAACTGGAGAAAAGAAAACTGGGTGGTTTTTAGAAGGGGCAACCTGGTATTTCTTTGATACCAAAGGTGCGATGAAAACTGGCTGGTTCCAAGATGGTCCGAAGTGGTACTTTTTCAAAAACAGCGGCGCTATGCAAACCGGCTGGATGAAAGACGGAAACACTTGGTATTTCTTCAATACTAGCGGTGCGATGAAGACTGGCTGGCTCCTAGACGGATCTACCTGGTACTTCTTCCATAACAGTGGTGCCATGAAAACGGGCTGGTTGCAAAGCGGTTCCACCTGGTATTATTTTAAAGGTAGTGGCGCGATGCAAACTGGTTGGCTGCTAGATGGTTCGACGTGGTATTACTTTAACGAAAGCGGCACTATGAAAACCGGTTGGCTGCTAAGCGGGTCGACCTGGTATTACTTTAAATCCAGCGGCGCCATGCAGACAGACTGGGCGCAGATTTCAGGAAAGTGGTATTACTTTAATCAAAGTGGGGCTTTAAAATAAATATCCCTACTCCCGAGGTTCTATTTTTAAGATGTCAGTGGTATTTATGCCAAATCACTTAATTAAAAAAGTATCCTATAGAGAGACCTTCAAAGTGTCTACTCTATAGGCTTTTTTAGTTTGGAGTCGCTCTGTATTTTTTTGCCTGTAAGGGGATAGACAGTTGTATGAATTTCCGACACTTTTTGACAAAAAAACAAAAATTTTGGCAATCACCATTCCCAATAAAAAGAATTACCTTTATAATACATATGGTAAAAGTGCTAAATTTAGGGAACTTAAGTGTAATAGAATATATAAGTAGGATAGACCGCACGATGTGTATTTGATTATTGGACTGTATATAGAAGACTCCTCACCATTGCCATAACCAGCATCTAAATACTTCCCATTTGTATCTGTTGAAGATAATTCGTTTTATCGTGTATGGTCCGTTGAAAGAATATAAGGTGGCGAAATGTGAAACATGGTATCTACACATGAGTTAGGGCAATTAGAATCCGATTTAAGGATGGCACTGGATAGGAATGAATTTCAATTGCATTATCAGCCGAAGCTTGACTTGATTTCAGGTAAAATTATCGGTGTAGAAGCTTTAATTCGTTGGATTCATCCTGAGAAAGGATTAGTCCCGCCAGAGGAATTTATTCCTCTGGCAGAGGAGACTGGGTTGATTATCCCCATGGGGGAATGGATTTTACGGACAGCCTGCCTGCAAAATAAGGCTTGGCACGAGACAGGACAGTCTCCCCTGCTTATGTCTGTTAATCTATCCGCACGACAAATCTATCAACCAAAGTTTGCTGACCGAGTACGTCACATTCTAAAGGAAACAAAGCTTGACCCCCACTATCTTATGTTTGAGATTACAGAGGGGATCATGTTGGATTCCTATCATGCCCCTAGAGTAATCAGAGAATTAAAACGGATTGGTGTTCAAATCAGTTTGGATGACTTTGGTACAGGTTTTAATTCCCTGCAATATTTGCAAGAACTTCCAATTGATAAAATTAAAATAGATCAATCCTTTATCAGGAATGCTACTTCGGATTCGAATCATGCAACGATTGTCAAGATGATTATCGAAATGGCTCACCAACTAAAAATGGGCGTTATTGCTGAAGGGATCGAAACCAAAGAGCAATTAATTTTTCTTCAGCAAAATCTTTGTAATCAAGGACAAGGCTTCTTTTTTAGTAAACCTTTACCGCCAAAGGAACTAGAGAGGCACTTTGTCAAGATTGAGAAAATTGTAATTCGTGAGGGAATACCTCAAAAATTCAACAATCAAAAGTGGATGAATGAAATAGTAGAAAATACCCGTCGAGAATTGCGCGACACCGTCAGGCAGCAACAAGGGATGATTTTTAAACTGATTAAGGAAAAAGATAAATTTATTTATACTTTATGCGATGGTGAATTACTCTATCGAATGGGTCTCACTCCTGAACAAGTAATTGGGAGAGAGGTATTCAATTTTCTACCCTTCCTTCAATCGAGAGAAAAAACAGACTATCATCAAAGAGCCTGGAATGGTGAGGAAAACATAATGTACGAAGGGGAATTCAATGGAATTCATTATCTTACTTCATTACGTCCCGTTCGAAAAGGCGGTCAAGTGGATAGCATCATTGGTTCGTGTGTCGATATTACGAATCAAAAGAAAGTAGAAGATCAATTAAGGCGAAGTGAATCAAATTATCGACTTATTACAGAGAATATGCAAGATGTAGTCGTAGTAATAGATAAAAGCGGTGTCGTGCGATATGCTTCTCCATCTCATGAAAAGGTATTCGGATTAACTGCTGAAGAGTGTCAAGGGTGTTCGGCTTTTAAATTAGTTCACCCTAATGATGTTCCTACTGTTCAAACACATTTTGCTTCCATGCTCGAAACAAGGACGCCATGTCAAGTGGAATTCCGACATAGACATGCCAATGGTGGATGGGTTGATATTGAGGCTAAAATAACCCCTGTTTATGGGGAAGATCATGAATTAGAATCATTCATTGCGGTAGGTCGAGATATCTCAGCAAGAAAGCAATCAGAAGACTTAAACAGCAAATCAGAAAGGCTTTCTGTCGTTGGACATTTAGCTTCTAGTATAGCACACGAAATAAGGAATCCACTTACGACAATAAAGGGGTTTGCTCAACTTCTGCAAAAGGAATTGGATATGCCGCTTTATACAGACATTTTGTTGAAAGAAATCAATAAAATTGAAGAAGTCGTCCATGAGTTTCTTTGTTTTTCAAAACCAACAGCACGTCAAATACATGATATTGACATTAAAGTTCTTTTTCAAAAAGCGCTTACACTATTTGATTCACAACTAATAATAAATCATATCGAAATCGTACAAGAGTATGGCTTGGCGGTGCCACCTATTCAATGTGATGATAACCAAATAAAACAAGTTTTTGTTCGAATTCTTCAAAATGCTGTAGAAGCCATGCCAACTGGCGGAATTATTAGGGTGCAAATATGTAAGGAAGGCTCCGACTTCGTGAGAATTACGTTTATTGATCAGGGTTGTGGTATTTCTAAAGAACGGATGAAAATGATTGGCGAACCCTTTTATAGTACGAAAGAAAAGGGAACAGGGTTGGGATTAATGATTAGCCAAAAAATTGTCAAAGAACATGGAGGGGAAATTGTCATCGACAGTGTCCTTCATCAAGGAACGACCGTTCATGTGATGTTGCCCATTAAACAGGAGCGGGTTAAGGAACGGACTGCGGTGGTTAGCTTTTGATGTGACGGTATTTTCTAAGAAAAAGGGAGTAACTTAGTTGCTCCCTTTTTCTTGTATGAATGCCGGAAGGGCTTACTACATTATAAAATATATATCTATTTTTCTACCCAAACGCCATTTCCATTTACATAATAGCCATGTATGGTTTCATTGGCAGCCATCATACCATTCTCATTGAAGTAATACCATTTAGAATCAATTTTTTGCCAACCTTTGACTGGTGCTCCAGAATGATCAAAGTAGTACCAGTAGTACCCATTATTAGCATAATGTAATCTATTTAAGTATTTCCATCCAGTTGCCATTTCCCCCGATGGATAATTAAAATAATACGATATTCGATCTGCTTGTTGCCAACCATATTTCATGGCACCTTCGACATCGAACAAATACCATTTATTGCCCACGTATAACCACTCGCCCCAACACATTCTCCCGTTTGCTTTCAAGTAATACCAATTGTTATTATACAGTAACCAACCGGTTCTCATGGCCCCCGAAGGTTCTAAGTAATACCAGTAAGGTCGCCAATCATTTGGCTCTTTGTATAAAATCCAGCCGGTTTGCATTATTCCACGATAATCCAGGTAATACCATATTCCATTAACTTTTATCCACCCTATTTGCATAACTCCACTTTGATTAAAGAAATACCATTTTTTATCTATTTTTACCCAACCAATTTGCATCGCGCCATTACTATCTAAATAATAATAATAATCACCATCGGATGTGAATCCTGTCATCTGAATGCCCTGCTCAGTGAAGCGGTACCACTTGCCATCAATCTTCAGCCAGTCTACTTGCAGTGTACCATTAATGTAATAATACCTCTGTTCGTAAATGTCCACCCATCCCGTGTAACTTCTTAAATTTTTTGTATGAACGGTTAATATACACGGCTGATAATCAGAATCTATTATTTCAAATTGTTGGCCATCAAATTCTACTAGTGAGGCGTTTGAAGCGATTTGAATATAAAATTTAGAATCAAATACATAACCTGAAACCATACCTTTACAAGGACCTGTAGCTTCAGCGCTATATCCTTCATGTATTCCCTCAATAATAGTCATTTCACATTTCCCAGTGGACAAATCTTCTGCGGAAGCATTTAGTGTAAATGCTAAGAAATACACGGTGCAAAAGATCGCACTAATAATCCATAGCTTTGCAAACTTAGTAAAAAACAAAAAGACCCACACCTTTACATTTTCTGTTTTGATAGAGATTTCCATAGAGTAGTGTAAGAGACACTATTAAATTAGGCTTCATGTTGTTCGATTAATCGACTCTCTTTTTTACATTATTATTGCCTCGTAAAGGCTACCTTTTTCCTTTAATTCGTATTTGTCTTCAATCAAACTTCTTTCCTTGCAGACTTTCGATCAGTCAGTGAAATGCCTGCTGGTAAACCTGCACCCGACCTTACTTTTCCTTTTTCCAACAATCCACTCCCAACGTCATCGCCGTTAATATATTCAAATAAAATAATAACATAATATATGACAATACAAGACAAATTTCCCATGATAAATAACCTATATTTTTAAAAAGGCCATTATATTGAAAGAATGTTATTGAAATTAATATCCTTTTTGAGAAATAGGTAACAGGGGTAATGGAGACTTGCATCGGAAGCTTGGCAGCGGTAAGTGGTATTTCTTTCAAAAAGATGGTTTGATGAAAACCGGCTGGTATTTGGAGAACGGAAAATGGTATTACTTTATTCAAAGTGGCGCTTTAAAAATAATGCAAAAACACTCCCTAAAGCAATGATATTTAAAATACCTGTATCCACTTTAAATAAAAAGGACAAACAGAATCATTTCTGTTTGTCCTAAAGTATGTTACTTTATCCAAGCGCCGTCTTTACCTAATTTATATCCACCTACAATAGTATTGGCACTCATAGCACCAGAGTTATTAAAGAAGTACCATTTTCCCCCAACTAATTTCCAGCCAGTGGCCATATCTCCGCTGTTATTGAGGTAGTACCACGTATTACCTAATAGAGCCCAGCCTGTACTCATTGCGCCACTTTGGGTTAAATAATACCATTTATTATTATTTAGAATCCAGCCTGTACTCATTGCACCACTTTGAGTTAAATAATACCATTTATTATTATTTAGAATCCAGCCTCTACTCATTTCTCCACTTTGGGTTAAATAATACCATTTATTATTATTTAGAATCCAGCCTGTACTCATTGCACCACTTTCAGATAGGAAATACCATTTTCCATTAACCATAGCCCAGCCAGTTTGCATAATTCCATTTGCATTTAGATAGTACCATTTATGGTCTGGGGCAAATAACCAGCCGACTGCTAAACTATCAGTCTTGCTATTAACATAGTACCAATTATTATTTACCTGCTGCCATCCATCTACATCATAATTCACACCATATACGTCATCATAGACATCGTTATAAACATCATCATAAACATCGTCATAGACATCGTCATAGACATCGACGTAAACGTCATCATAGACATCGCCGTAGACAACTTCGTATACGTCCCCAGATGTATTTGTAACACTTTGCCCCTGTGATTCCCCTGTTTCTGCTCCTGCACTAATAGGTAGAATTAAACTTAAAATAAATACAGTTGAAGCTAAAATTGAAAAAAACTTACTCTTAATCATTGTCTCTTTTCCCCTCTTATGTGTATAATTATCCAATTTTGATAGGACTTTTCCATTATATCAAAACATTTCTACATTGATAAGGTTATAAGCTCAAAGTCATAGTATAATTTGACTATAGTTTGTGTTTTTTTGATAAGAACGGGTTATATTAATCTTAAGTAATAATCAACGTCATAGTAAAATTTGACTATAGTTTGTATTTTCTTGATAAGAATGGTTTATATCAATCTTAAGTAATAATCAACTGGATGCTAAAATTAATAAAACACGCTAAACTATGAAATAAAAAATAGATCAGATAACGTCATTAGAAAAGCTCCTCATGGAAACAGGCCTAGATATTCTGTCTACTTAAATCATAGATCAAAAAACGATATACCACCTTAAATTCCAATTTTCAACATCAACTTACATCGGAGGATTTTATGAACTGGTTTTTTTTCTTATTTCTCGCTGCAATCTTTATCCTATCACCCTATTATAAAGGGTTATATTTTAACTCAAGCCTTTATGGCATTTCCGTTATCATATCTATTTTATTTTTGATTTTAATGCTTTACCTTGCTATAAAAAAAGAAGCAAATAGTTTAAAAAGGATTATTCCGTTTTTGCTATTACCGTTATCTTACGCCATTTCCTTATTTATAGCGGAAAGCCCTAAGGGTGCGATCGATTCTTTGTTCCAATGGATTACCTATGCGGCCTTCTTTATTCTTCTTTATTGGGTAGCACGGGTGAAAACAATCGAGAGTTTATTACCCATTATATTTCAATTAACAGGTGCATGGCTTGCCTATTTTACATTGTTTGCTTTTTATGGGGTGGTACATTTTCGCGGGGCCTTTATAGCGGGTCGATTTGGAAGTGTCTTTCAATATGCAAACACTTTTGGGATGTTAATGAGTGTTTTCGGCCTATTTTCGATTATTATGCTGACTAAAAAAGACATATCTAAAGTGGAAATATTCCTTTACGCCTTTCCGCTTATACCCTTTATCATTTGTTTCGTCCAGTCCTCGTCAAGAGGAATGTTTCTTGTATTTCCACTTGTTTTCCTGTTGGGACTATTTCTTTTAAGCTTTAAAAGGCAGCTTGAGTACATACTGTATACTCTTTTTTCTTTTGGACCTTCCCTTCTTATTTACAAATTCATGGAAGGTGGAAATGAAAACCCAGGTTTGGTAACGCTGACAGTGAGTATCGTTCTATTTCTATTGTTTGTTTTTTGTATAAAGTATTCCATTTCCCGTAAGGCAGGGTCAGTATTATTTGAAAAGATCCAATTAAGAAAAGTTTCTAAGATAATAATTCCCGTTACCATTGTCATTATTGGCTTTCTTGGTTTTTTAGATATTAAGAACGAAGGAATTATCTTCCGGCAATTACCAAGCCAACTACAAACAAGGCTTAACAGTACCAATATTGGTGCTGCTACAGCACAAGAACGACTTATCTTTATTAATGATGGCCTCAAGATAAGCAGCGACTCTCCGATTATTGGATTTGGAGGAGAAGCTTGGGCTGCAATCTATAAAAAATATCAACATATGCCTTATATCTCAAATAAGGCACATAATGGTTATCTTGAGTGGCTGATTGATACCGGTTGGGTCGGATTCATCCTTTTTATTAGTGTATCAATTTATTTCTTTTGGTTATTATTTAGAAATTACTTAAAACAAAAAGAAAATACACTTCAGGTAGCTGTTATGGTTTCAACTCTTGGTATTTTTCTACATAGCTTCTTAGATTATAATTTTTCCTATAGTACCATTTGGCTAGTAATAATATGGTTATTTGTGATGGGGCTAGATAAAACCACCGGTATTAAAACCATACAGGATAAAAAATTTGTTATTTTTCAAGGAGTACCACTGATTGTTTTTTCCATAATGATGGTTTTGAACCTATTTTTTTCTTATCGTTTTATGACGGCAGACATGCTGTATACGAAATTCAAGCAATCGAAGTCCCTTTCATTTAGGGAAGAAACAATCAAACGAGCTGTATCCTATGATCCCGAAAATATTCTTTATCAAAGGAGTTTAGCAGATACTTATTTCTTAAAACTACGATTTGAGAACACCCCAGAGGCGAAGCAGCAATTGGACGATTTAATTCATGATTTAACAACGCTTGAACCGAGCAATTCAACCCTACAATTAAAAGCCGGGACTCTCTCTGAGCAAGCTAAGGATAAAAGGAATGCTTTAAAATACTATTCTATGGGTCTTAAAATAGATCATTATAATAAGAAATTATATGAGAACAGCATTCGCTTAAAGGTAACCGTGGCAATAGAGAATAGGAAGAGTGGAGATAAGAAAGGTGCGGAAAAGCTTCTACAATCTGCAATTAAGGATTATCAAGATGAAAAAAAATGGTATGATTATTTTCTGACTCATGCTCCTAAAGAAGCAGAACGATTTAATAGCAGAGACTTTGAAGTAACTGCCCGTAGTCATTATTTTGCAGCGTTAGCGTATTTTCTTCAAAAGGATTTTTCTGAAGTAGAGGCAATCTCCTCTACTATTAAGAATAACAATGAGGAGAAAGAAAAGGTTTGTGCGCTTGAAATAATGGCACTCCAAACTGATGGTAAACTTGAAGAAGCGCAGGCTTTGCTTGACAAATATGAAAAACTGTTTCCTCTGCTTCAGGAAACAATAAAGAATATGGAACACCTTTTATAACGGGTGAATGAATAACGACTAGATAAGGACTAGTAATTGAAATTAAGGGAAGTTAGGAATGACACTTGTGAGAAAATATTTATTAAAAAATTTTTTTCCTTTTACCTTTTATATGATACTAACTCTTACATTGACCGGATGTATTAATTCTAAGGACAAGACTGACAGAGATTTTATAAATAAACAAATAAAGGAAATGTCAGTTGAAGAAAAGATCGGACAAATGCTCATGTTTGGTTTGGATGAAGGTAAGGTGGATATCGAAGCGGAAGAATTCATCAAGGAACATCATATCGGTGGCATTATCTTAAATAAGTATAATATTAAGAGTTCAGATCAGCTATTACAATTAAACAATAAAATAAAACAACTAAATACTAAGACAACAACGATTCCCATCTTCATTTCAGTAGATGAAGAAGGGGGAGTTATTTCAAGGATGCCAGCTGGCATTAAAAATCTGCCAGATAGCAAAGTAATCGGAGATAAAAATAATTCAAAACTTGCCTATCAAGTTGGTGAGGCTATCGGGGAAAGAGTTGCTGCATTTGGCTTTAATATGACCCATGCACCCGTTTTGGATATCAATAGTAATGCACAAAACCCGATAATTGGGAAAAGGGCTTTTGGCAGTAACGAAAAGACAGTCTCTAACATCGGAATTGCGGAAATGAAAGGAATTCAATCAAAAAATATCATCCCCGTCATAAAACACTTCCCTGGTCATGGTGATACAGTAGTAGATTCTCATAAAGAACTTCCTGTTGTTAATCATGATATGAGTGAATTAAAAAAGATGGAGTTAGTCCCTTTTAAAAAGGCTATTAAGCAAAATGCTGATATGACAATGGTTGCCCATATTCTTATGCAAAAGATTGATCAGGGCAATCCATCATCTCTATCGAGAAAGGTTGTGACAGATTTATTAAGAAATACATTACATTTTAACGGTGTTGTGATTACAGATGATTTAACAATGGGAGCTATTTTAAAAAACTATGACATTGGTGAAGCCGCTGTAAAGGCCATTAAAGCAGGAAACGATATTGTTTTAGTCTGCCATGGTTATGAAAATAAGATTCGGGTAATTAACTCCATCCAAAATGCTGTTAAAGAAGGAGACATAACCGAAAAACAAATCAACGAAAGTGTTTATCGAATCCTGAAATTAAAGGAAAAATATCATCTGAATGATAAAGAAATAAACAAGGTAGACCTAAAAAAAATTAACAAATCATCGGAAAATATATACCACTCTGTCGGAAATAAGGAATAAAGTCTCTGTTTTTCACAAGGGATCATTTGACTTTAAGCTCCTACTCAATTTTATAAACAATTCAGTGTCATAGTCATTTACATATGCGGCAAAACGTTTGTTTTTGACATCCACATCTAGAATATTAGTATATCCGTTAAGAGTATCAAAAATAGTAGATTGAGAAAGAAAAAGTATTTACTGCTTTCGTCGCAAAATCGTAAAAATAAGTAACAGATTCGTCGCTTGTGTAATCCCCTATTATTAGTCCATTATTGGATACTGTATAGTTTGAGTCACCACAGCCGTTCTTACCATAGAGCTTTACATTAAGACTTGAAACAGTTTGAATATTATTTCCGTTTAAATCCATTGTTTGTAATTTTCCATCTTTTACAAAATGAATTGTATTTTGTTTTACCCAGAAATCGACAACTCCGGTTGCAAGTGTGGCTTTGCTGTTATCCGTAAGATTCATTAAAGGTACTCCCTTAGCTTTCGGGCTAAGGGGGTATTTTTTTGCCTAAAAGATTGCTCTTCTTTCCAAGTGGACCATAGGGACGGTACTGCTGGTCCTCACTAACCTCTTTAATGGCCATGAGAACCGTCCCCGTGGAGTCGGTGAACTTAATGAATTGAAAATTGGTCAAGAACGATTAGAAAATAAAATAGATAGTTTTAGAGGTTCAATTGTTAAAGATTTGACACCTTATATTGAAAACGTGGAGAAACATGTTGAAGATAGCAAGAATGAAATTCACGAGCGTTTTGACCGTTTGGACAGGATAATAACCTATAAATGTAAGATTTCGTACGAATGTGTAAATTAGGCTCATGCAATATTTACGTCCATCTGTTACTCTTGTAAAGGAATTACTGCATCAATCCTTCTTTAATACGTTATATCCAGGTTCATGAAAACGATGGACGGATTATCGATGATCTCAACTTGTTCGAAATGTTTTAGACATATTTCGGGCGGTGACAGGCACCATTAGGAGTGTAGAAGAATGTCAGAAGAAACCTATCAATCTCGTGAGGAACGAAAAAAGGCTGAAAAGGCTACACAAAATAAAGAAAGAAGTAACCGGATACCGAATAAAGGGCCGTTGTTGAAAAAAGGGTCATTGTTAAAAAAGGTGATTATCGTCTGTTTGATGCTTGGTCTTGTTTCAGCTGGAGCTGGAGCCATTACGTTCGCATTCATGATTAAGGGTACACCTACGTTAGATTCTTCTAAGCTGGTGGATCCACTTTCCACAAAATTTTACGATAAAAACGGAAACTTCCTTTATGAATACGGGAAGGAAAAGCGGACAAAAATCACCTATGATCAAGTGCCGAAAGTGCTGGTACAAGCGTTTATCGCCACAGAGGATTCCCATTTTTATGAACATCATGGGATTGACCTGAAAAGGACAACCAAGGCCATTTTCGTGAACGTAACCGGAAATTTTGGATCTCAGGGTGGAAGTACGATTACTCAGCAAGTCATTAAAAACTCATTTTTGACGCCAGAGAAGACATTAAAGAGAAAAGTGCAAGAATGGGACTTGGCGTATCAGCTAGAACAAAAGTATTCCAAACACGATATTTTAATGATGTATTTGAACAAAATCTACCTTGGACACCGCTCTTATGGGGTTGCGGCTGCAGCGAAGAATTACTATGGGATCGAAGCCAATGATTTGAAAAAAATGACGCTCGCTCAGGCAGCCATGTTAGCCGGACTGCCGCAGAGTCCGAATAATTACGATCCGACCAAACCGGAAAACGAAAAATCAGCGACGAAGCGCCGTCACATTGTCTTAATTTCCATGCTTCGAGATGGCTATATAACGGAAAAACAAATGAAAGAAGCAGAAAAAGTTCCTGTAACAGAGGGACTTGTAGCAAACAACACCGAGCAAAGTATGCCTTATGAAGCATTTTTGGATGCCGCTGTGAAAGAGGTAAAGGGAAAACTGAAGGATGTAGACATCAGCGAGGATGGATTATCGATTTATACTACCCTCGATCCAAAAGCACAGAATTTTGCAGACAAAATGATGAATACCAATGAAATCATCGCCTATCCTGATGCGAATTTTCAGGGGGCATTCGTTTTCTTAGATACAAAAACAGGTGAAGTCAGGGCAATAGGAAGTGGTAGAAACGACTATAAAGCAGGATTCCTTGGTCACAATTTTGCCGTCGATATCAATCGTCAACCAGGATCATCCTTTAAGCCGATTTTTGATTACGGCCCTGCGATTGAACATTTAAAATGGTCCACAGGTCATTTGATTAATGACCAGGAGACGACCTATTCAACCGGCCAGTCCATTTCCAACTGGGATCATCAATACCATGGAATGCTGACAATAAGGACGGCACTGCAAAACTCTTATAACATCCCAGCGCTTCTCACAATGCGTGAGGTTGGGACGGATAAGGCAAAGAAATTTGCAGAACAACTCGGCATTACGTTTAAAAATAACCAAGTATACGAATCTTATTCGATCGGAAGCAATACCGTTAGTCCTTTAGCCATGGCAGGGGCCTACAGTGCTTTTGCAAATAATGGCATGTACAATAAACCGCATTTTGTCCAAAAGGTTGTTTTTCCGGATGGTACAGTAGTTAATTTTGCGGGGAAATCAAAACGTGTGATGTATGATTACACTGCCTACATGGTGACTGACATGCTACGCACAGTCGTCAATTCTGGGACAGGAAAATCTGCCAATGTTCCTGGACTGGAGGTTGCCGGGAAAACAGGCACAACCAATTTTGATGTAAAGACGAGAGAAAGATATGGTTACCCAAGCTCAGCGACAAATGATAGCTGGTTCGCAGGGTATACACCGCAATACACCATGGCTGTCTGGACTGGTTATACTCAAAACGGCCAGGGTAACTATATGAGCGGAAATACGACGAAAATCTCGCAGTTAATGTTTAAAGCGATGATGCAAACATTCGGAACGGACACATCCAGTTTTACGCAACCAAAAAGTGTCTTCAGAGTGAATAATGAACTTTATATAAAAGGTATTAGTTCTGCAGAAGTTCCACCAAAGGAAAAAATCGACAATTTAATAAAACATCCTAATAATGGCAATAAAAAAGAGGAAGAGAAACTTAAAAAAGAGGAAGAGAAACGTAGAAAAAAGGAAGAGAAAGAGAAACATAAGCATGGTTAAGATAGATATTTTGTCTTACCTTGTTCCACTTCCATTGAAGAGAAGGTTCTAGTTGTACTATTAACGGTTACAAAAGTTAAAGAATCCAGCTGCCATTTTGGCGGCTTTTTTCTTTAAGCTAATTGGCGGGTTAGTGGAGGAAGAAAGATAATAATCCGTTTCTCTTTTATGTCACATTTTCGTGACATAGCGTACTTTTGTATATAAGTATAATGTTATGTATTGATGCGTAAAAAAAACCGTCAATATGACGGGTTAAGAATATTTGAGAGGCGCCTCTTTAAATTGTATGCTCAAAAATGATTTTCGATGATTTTAGGAGCAAGGTTTTAATTGCTATCAGCTGGATAAAATTCAGTAAGCAATATTTACGACTATTTTAGTGTGATTACGATAAAAGCGTCAAATGAACCCTTTTAGGAATGGGACAACTATTCAACTATTAGATTCATTATTAAAATAATAATAGCCAGGATAAAAAAACAAATTTAATGAGTAAGAGTATTCTTATAAAATGTTACTCGGCATAAGATGTATTTAAGATATAAGCAGATAAAAAATTTACATATTTATAATTAGAAATTTTAAAGGGAGAAGGTAGAATGGGTAATTTAATAAAAAGAGAGTTACCTGAAAATTATTATTTATTAATTGACGAATTACAAGCACTCTTAAAGAAATTCGGGTGCTTAGAGAAAATGCAGTTTTTTGGAGTTAGGGCAATAAAGACAGGTAATTATTATTATTGGAAATTAAGGTATAATGGACAAAATTTATTAGTAAGAGTTCCTGATCAACCCTTTAGCAAGATAGACAAACACCAAACCTATTTTGTTAGTTTCAGTAACTTTTTTAAAATTTATTGGTATTTTTCACCAATAAGGGAATTAAGGAAAATCACGATAACTGTTAAGGATTAACGCTTGGCAGTTTTTATCTGAAATGAAGTATAATAAAACTGATGCTAAATTACTAAAATAAAGAAATATCTATAATAGTAATCTTTTAGTAACCTCAAGTTATTTCTTGTTCAACTAAAGGGGCAGGTTGTGAAATAACGTCACATAAGACATATAGTAAACAAAGAAAAAGAGACAGTGTACCATGCTGCCTCTTTTTGTATGGGCTTACAGAAAAGTAAGAATTATTTAATCTCATCTAGTAAAATGATTCTATGTTTTAATTCTGAATTCATATCTAAAACACCTATTACAATTTGATTATCTTCCGTCACTGTTATGTATCTGAAATAATCATCATCAGAAATCAACAAATCGGTGTCATTCATTGTTTTTTCCATTTTGGCAAAGACATCTTCTGTGTACTGAAGGTGAAAAAAATCATCCAAATCTTTGGTTGAGCTACCTACCCAGGTATACAGAAAATCTTTCAGTGTGTTTTGTTCAATCACCGATAATTGTTCCTTGAATTTTAAATTATCTACTGTTACGGTTATCATCTTCCATCACTCCTTAACGAGTATTTATTGTATACATTGAGGTCTGCCCCATCAATGCTATTCGCATAACAATCTGTTTACATTTTAGTTACTAAAGGGGCAGGTTAGTTGTGCGAAATGTTCTGGCTTAAATTGAGGTTGGTCACAATACTCAGGTAAAGGCTAGACAGTTCCTGTCGGAACTGAAGGATTATATCGAAAAATCAAATGATGGGGTAACGCCCTGAAGGGTTCTCTCTTAGTCGAATAGCACTGGATTTAGTAAGAATGATAGTGTTATAAGCTTGGGGAAAAGGAAGCGATAACTTCAAACCCTTACCTATCTGTATGAAGAAGAAGTTGTTTATTTACTTCGCAATTGACACAAATTGCGAACTAATGTTGTCGTTGACTGATATCTCGAAATAAACGATTAAGAGGACTTAATCCTCTTAATCGTTAGTAAACCGGTCAATGCTTTCGCCTGTGCCATCGCAAGAGTCACATTGATCGCCATCACTGAAGTCATATCCTGTTCATAAACAGTCGGGGCAGTCCTTAAAAAGTTTAAAATCAAGCATGATGTTCACCTATTTCAGAGCAATAATGTTCATTAAAAAACCACTTTATTAAGAGTGGGATAGATTAATTTAATAAAGTTAAGCGTGTTGTTGGGACTTCATTTTAATAAAATCAACTAAAATTTTCACTAAACAACATGAAACAACTAATGTCAAAAACGAGTAGAACGAATTCCAGTTTTGCAACTTGTACAAATCGAAGTGCACAAATATAGGAACAGCAATAAAACCAATAATAGCAGACATAACCATTGTCAAGACCATGTAAATACTCCATTTATTGAAATATTGATATATAAGCGTAATTATTACAGGAAGTACAGCAAAATCTACTGCATTAAAACTTTGAAAGAAGGCAAGAAATTGATGTGGGTACGACCAAAATCCATAGAAATGACCAAGTTCATTTAAGTAACTAATCACAGTAAAACTAACCAGGAACGCAATCAATATTAGTTGGAACCTTTTTCTATCAATAAAAATAAAAAGAAAAATCAGCGAGATGAGATTTACAATTAAGATAAACCACCAATGAACACCGAATAAATCATGTGCTAGCCAGTAATCAATTTTCAACTTACTTGATTGCCTGAATAGACTTTCTATGCGATCAAACATGATATCACCCTTTCGAAAATTATTTTCTCCAATGGGTTACTAATGAATACATCAACTTGAAAAGATGTTAAATAAATCATTTTTGCTGCATAGTACGAACAATTGACCCATTATGCGAAACAACGTAACCCAAAAAAGAAGCGTCCAAAAGACTGATTTATTAGAACCAAAATGACAGGAGAGTTAATTACTATCCTATCATTATGTAAGATCCTTAAATTTACGCCTTTTGCTAATAAAATGTGCAATCAAATAAACGAAAAATTGGATTACAAAAGAATACATGTAATTCCACTGAATGGGTACATATACCCCTATCCACTTTAAAATCGGCAGAGCAATTAGAGAAATAATTGCATAGATTAGTGCTTTAATGAATGGATGAGTTCTTGGTTTTATCTGGAGAAGAAACATAACTATAACAGGTAGAATGAAAAGGCTAACAGGAACATAGTTGGAAACGAAAGGGACCACTTCGTAGTCATATCTCCATTTTCCAAGGTAATGCCCTACGTAGTCTATATTAGATGATATCAAGGCGACTAATAGCCCGGCGTAATGTAATCGATCTGCACTTTCTTTGTTTCTAAACTTAATCCAAAGAATTAAAGGGATGATTATTAGAAGTATTCCCATCCACCAACGCCAATGGAATAAAAAATGTTCATACCAAAAATGTAAGTCTTGCTCATTTAGTTTACTAATTTGTTACTTAAATCATTTTGAATCGTTTGAAGTAACAAATAACCACCCTTTCTAAATTAAAGATTTATTTAAAATTTAATCCAGATAGTCCCTATTGTTCGTAAAACTATATATTTTATGCCAAAAATAAAGAAAGTCCATATTAATGAACAGTTCTAGAGGAAAAGGTAAATGGACAAAAAAAGAAACTCAGTAGGATTTTTAGAGGTACTCCCTTAGCTTTCGGGCTAAGGGGGGTATTTTTTTGCCTAAAAGATTGCTCTTCTTTCCAAGTGGACCATAGGGACGGTTCTGCTGGTCCTCACTAACCTCTTTAATGGCCATGAGAACCGTCCCCGTGGAGTCGGTGAACTTAATGAATTGAAAATTGGTCAAGAACGATTAGAAAATAAAATAGATAGTTTTAGAGGTTCAATTGTTAAAGATTTGACACCTTATATTGAAAAAGTGGAGAAACATGTTGAAGATAGCAAGAATGAAATTCACGAGCGTTTTGACCGTTTGGACAGGCAGGTACGTATGATTGATGCAGACCTAGATGGATTAAATATCCAGGTACAATTAAAAAAGAGTGCCAAAACTACTGTCAATTTCGGTGCCGTTTTGAGTACCAGTATTATATATCCTTCTTCAACGGTCAGTTTAATTTAAGTGTAATTATTCACAATCTGTATTTTTAAATGTACTATTCCTCCACACAAAAAAGAATCCCACCAGATGAAAAAGGAGAATGAATTCATTATGAAATCATCCCCTCAAATAGTTTGAAAATGCTTATACTGATATTACTAATCAATGACTCGCTAAACGTTTTTCAAAATCCGCCTTAAACAACAGAATAGCATCAATATTTACAGCAAAATCGTGGTCACTGATATTAAAATTAGTTATAAACTCGTCAGACCTCTCACGAACCATAATTGTCGGACGGATATTGTCTCCAATAGCGTCCTGAGTTACACCACTTCCATAAATATACCAGTTAGTTTCAGTAGGCTTATTTGCTGCATTTTTAGATAAGTCATTTTTTATTATTTCGCATAAATTATCCATAAAATCTTCATTAAGATTAATGTTTTTTCCATATTCACCATCAACAGATATATCAGCATCTCCATACCAAATATTCCTGCTTCTTCGCTTTCCGTCATTTGAAGTGTAAGTTTCATCAAACAAAATCTTCATTTTTATTACCCTCCGTTAATATAAAATTTCTTCACACAATTATATACCAATTAGAAATTGTAAAATAGCTTGCTGTTAGTCTCTCTAACTCGAACAGCAACCACCATTAAGTTTATGCTTATTAAAGTACACTACATCTTTCCTCGTTTCCTTGTTGATTGTAGAATCCAAAAATTGTGAAAAGAAACTTTCCAATTACTATGGCGAGTATTGCTTTTTTATATACCAATACCGATGTCAAAACGACTGCCATTTCGGCACGGATTTTTAGAAAAGCACCTCAAAACGGAACCTATTATTATCTTTAGGGGCATTACGATTAAATGATCGGTTCTTTATTATTATCCAGATAGTGGTCATACATTTCTAAATTCTCCAGCAGGCTGTGCTTATAAGCTAGTAATGCTTTTTTAACTACATTGTTATATTTCCCGTCATTAAGCTCTCTCTCACATTCATCTAATTCCCTGTTTTTTACTAATATAAGCTCGTTAAATATGCTTCCTAATTCTCTACCCATTCTAAGACCCCCAATTTTTTAGACTATAAAACTATTTCTATAGCTTTAGGATGGACAACTTTTTACTAGATGATACCTTGGATCGCGATTCATTTTAATTTTGGGTATTAGGGCGAATTAAGTGGAATTTATATTTTATCACATAGGATATTCCGACAGATTTTTTCTACTTGAATTAAACAAAAGGCTTGCCTTTCAAGCGTTCCGGCATTTTCAATCAAACGTTTAATTGGTGTTGAAAAAAGGAATAATGTGGAGAATGATGTTGCTTTTAAAGAGTGGAATCATTTTCTGGGGAATATTGTTGTTTTTTCGAATAAAATCAGCGACAAAAAGTTTGTCTACTTGAATAGTAAACTCGCTACATAGCAGCGTTTATACGGTTTTCAAACAAACAATTGGTTAGTTTTTTATTTAGGGAAAATGGTCGATAGTTGACCTTTTTTGGGGAACAGCTCGTTCTTTATGAATTGTTGCTATTTTCCCTTCAACGTTCAACAAATTTTTCATAGAAAAGGATGGATAAAGATTTATTTAACAGGGTTATGGGTGAATTTAATCAAACGATTATTTAATGTTGAATTAACAAAAAATTTGCCGAAAATGTATGAATATTGGTAGATTTAGAACCCAGTTTGGATTAACTTAATGATCCTTGCTGGGTTCTTTTTCACGGTGCAGCCACACCTCCGCGGCTTACCATTTAACGGGTTTTCTTTAGGTTCGCTCCTTCATCCGTTCGGGAAGAGTCTGGATCGACTGAACCACTAGATCAAGCTTTGACTCAATTCGGTAAAGCAGATAGAGGGTAACAACGATCGGGAATCCCACCTGGCTGATGATTGGAATAAGCTGGTCCACTTTTCTTACCTCCTTTTTTAAAAAGAGGCCGGCTTCCTTCGCACAGGGAATCCGGCCTCATTCATTATTAAGCAAGCTCGTAATCTGTAATATTACGTTCGACTACTCTTGCTCCTTTTGATACTGCGAGTCTACCGCTTGACGTTGTGAAAATGTCCGATGCAATAATCTGCTCCATCGAAAGTTTCACGATTTCCTCATCAATCGGCTCTTTCGGATTATCAACCGAAATACGGGCAGTCTTGCCAAACTCTGTCCCAAATTGTAATTCCAAGGTCTTTGCCACTTCATTCACCTCCTATCATTATTAATGGGCTAGTGTTACTATTGGTGTCAGGCACCGTTCGTGGACACTGTCCACCCGAGGAGGACACCACTAGCTTTTGCTGGTGATTATGCCTGGAGGTCGATGCTGTCGTTGCGTTCTACTTTGTTTAGTGTGTCTTTGCATAATACAGTGATTGCTTGTGCTGCTTGAAATAATTGATCTGTGGTCGCAGATTTTGTGACGTTGTTAAACGTCTTCGATTTGAGGATTGGTTTTCCCTCGTCATCCACGCCTGCATTAAACACCAAGCGAAGCTTCGTTGATTCTAATGACGCTACTGCCATTGTCGCTCACCTCCTTTCACTCTCTATATAGATAAAAGTTGGTGAAAAGGACAGGGCGGATGGAATTATTTTATATAAATATATTGTTTGGGATTGAATGCTGGAATTGTGGTCCGGACTGGAGAGTTTGATTCGCCTTTTGAGCCAAGTGCGACTTACAGAGTGGTCGTCTCAATGGATTTAGAATCAAAAAGTCGGGAATTTTTAGTTAGAAGTGTATTCAATAGTTTATTGGATGCATTTCATTCTGGATTTTTTTTAAAAGTGAAGCCAATGGTCCCTATTGGGTGCATAACTTTCGGGATATTTACCAGAAATGAAGCCAATAGCCCTCATTGGATGCATTTCACTCAAGATTTTTCCTAGAAATGAAGCCAATAACCCTCATTTAATGCATTTCACTCAAGAATTTTACCAAAAATGAAGCAAATGCGGCTCGATGGTGACCGGCTGGTTGCTAAGCGGATCGACCTGTTGTTACTTTAAATCCATTGGTGCGATGCAGACGGGCCGGACGAAGATTTCTGGAAAGTGGTATTACTTTAATCAAAGTGGGGCTTTAAAATAAATATCCCTACTCGAGCGGTTTTATTTTTAAGATATCAGTGGTATTTATGCCAAATCACTTAATTAAAAAAGTACCCTATAGAGAGACCTTCAAAGTGTCTACTCTATAGGGTACTTTTTAAGTTTGAAGCGCCCTTTTTTGATTTATTTTAGAGAAGGAATTGGATGTTGTCTATTGCTTCATTTTTTTAAGATAACTCTCTAAAATGTGTGGCTCGATTTCGACCCATTTCCTTGGAAGCATAGAGGGCTTGATCTGCATTTTTCATGATTGATTCTTCTGTATCTTTCTTAGTAAATGTCGCTGCCCCAATACTTATTGTTAAACTGCCAGTCTCTTTCCATTCAGCTATTTCAACCTTTTGATTAAGATTCTGAGCAATTGCTATTGCTTCTTCCACATCAGTATTCGGAAGAATTATTGTAAATTCTTCACCACCGAATCGCGCAGGAATATCTTCAGGCCGCGCCTGATTTTTTAGGATAATTGCTAATTTCACAAGGACAATATCACCTATTTGATGCCCATATGTATCATTCACTTTTTTGAAATGATCAATATCAATAATAAGCAGAGAGAACGTTTTTTGTTCTTTGCGGTACCATTCAATCTGCTCTTCCAGCTTTTCTTGAAAGAATCTTCTGTTCGGAATGCCTGTGAGCTTATCTGTATTTGATATTTCAACTAATCCTGAATTGATTTCCATTAATTCAATCTGTTTCTTTTCTATTTCAAGATAGATTTGTTCTAGTTTTGCAAAAGCTAGATCCTTTTTTATGTAGGCCTCTTCCATTTGTTTTTTAGTCGTACGTAATTCTAATTCATAATCAATTCGCTTTTTCATTTGAACCAAAATACAGTCAATCATTTCTATACTACCTTGCTCTAAACGTCTTGCATTCATCAAATAAGGAACGGATTCACCATTTTGGTTTCTAAGATTAATGAATAGCTCTTCTACATACCCGTGTAAATTAATATTCGGATAAAAATAAGAATGAAAAATCAGCTTATTTCCCGTCGTTAATAACGATTCAAAATGCTTTCCTACTAGATCCTCTTGCTTGCAGCCCATCCATTCAAGGAAGGTTTTATTGATCTCCATCATATAGCCATTACGGTCAATCGATATAAACCCACAAGGTGCCTCTCTTAATCTTTCATCCATAATTAATCCCCTTTGATAAATTAATTCATTAGATAATCTATTATAATCTTAGTTGTTTCTAATGGTTGACTAATATGTGGATAATGACCTCTTGCATCTATGATTTGAAGCGTACTATTTGGTAAATGCTTATTTAAATATTCTCCTACTTCTATTGGAACAATGCTATCCTTCGAGCATTGAATAATAAGTGTAGGTACCTTTACTAAGGGTAAGCTCGATCGATAATCCGAAAAGAATGTTACCTCTGCAAACTCCTTTGCTACACGGGAGTTCGTTGTGACAAAGCTATTCTCCAGTTCTTTAGTTAGCTCAGAATCCTTAGGTTGGTCCATTGCTAAAGGCGCCATATAGCTTGCCCAGCCTGCAAAATTCATCTCCATCATCGCAAGTAATTCTTTAATATCACTTTGTTCAAACCCACCAACATAACCGTCTGTATCATTTAAATAACAAGGCGAAGGCGCAATCATAATTAGCTTATCGAAGTAATCCGGCCGCTCAATCGCAGCCAGCATACCAATCATTGAACTAATCGAATGGCCAATAAATAGTATATGTTGAAGATCCATTCCTTCAATTATATCTAGAACATCCTGCATATAACCATGAAGCGTGCTATATTTTTCAGATTGGTACGCTGTAATATCTGAATCTCCTGACCCTACATAGTCAAATAAAATAATTCGATAGCTCTCTGCCAATTTTGGAGTGATATATTGCCACATGCTCTGATCACAACCAAATCCATGCGCAAAAATAATCGTTTGCTCTCCCTGTCCCATTACCTTCACATTATTTCGTTTCATCACATCATTCATGACAAATGCTTCCTTTCCTTTGTACACTATATTTATTTTGAACGAATACACTTTATATTTCTAGTGAAATTTGCCATTTAATTTCTACTTAACCTATGTTACGTATTACTAATTTAATAAAAATACAGCCCAACCAAATTAGCTAGACTGTTTCACTTGACACTATTATAAACCTCATTTATTTATGATACGGTTCTCCATAACAAAAATCCCCCTGTCACATCGACAAGGGGATCCAATTGATTAAAATTTAATCAGTTTTAGTTGACTGCCCTCTACATAAAGGAATTCTCCCTTTTGAAAATCAATAGAAAGAGGGTCTGGGAGGTAATCGTCAACTGTCATAAGCTTTTTGATGAGATTACCATTAAAATCATAGATTCCAAGAGTAGTTTCATCAGTGTCATAGTCATTTACATATGCGGCAAAACGTTTGTTTTTGACATCAACATCTAGAATATTAGCATATCCGTTAAGAGTATCAAAAATAGTAGATTCTGAAAAAGTATTTACTGCTTTCGTCGCAAAATCGTAGAAATAAGTAACAGATTCGTCGCTTATGTAATCCTCTGTTATTAGTCCATTATTGGATACTGTATAGTTTGAGTCACCACAGCCGTTCTTACCATAGAGCTTTACATTAAGACTTGAAACAGTTTGAATATTATTTCCGTTTAAATCCATTGTTTGTAATTTTCCATCTTTTACAAAATGAATTGTATTTTGTTTTACCCAGAAATCGACAACTCCGGTTGCAAGTGTGGCTTTGCTGTTATCCGTAAGATTTATTTTCACGACAGTAAAATTACTGAATGCTTTGTTTTCAACCTTTGCATAATAAATATAGGAACCAGAAACAAAGAATTGATCCTGTGTGGTCGATGATACCTTATCGTCCGTTACCTTTGTTATTTTACCTGAGGCATCCCGTTTCAATAGTTCTAGGATTTCAGCATAACCGCCGCCACACCCTCCTGCATATTCACCAGAGAAAAGGTAGTTGGTATAATATAGATCCGCCCCGACAGCTTGAACCGATTTAATTGGGTTTATTGCCCATTCGAAATTTTCAGTGGCAATATCACCTTTTTGAAAGTAATGATGAAGATCATCTATAGCGATTGCCGGTTTTGGATTGCCCTTTAAATCATAAACATTTTCCTTTATCACCAATGTGCTCGTTCCATTAGGTTCAGATTTGTAGATTCCAGAACTAATGGCGTCTGTTCCATTTACAGTATAATAAATCGCATGATCAGGCTCTAATGTAGCATTTTCATCCCATGAACCGTTATCACGAAGGAAGTAATCCTTACCTCCGTCTTTAATCCAGCCGGTCATCATGGCTCCACTATTATTTAAGTAGTACCAGCTCGCTCCATCTTTCAACCAACCTGTCTTCATAGCACCGCTGTTATTTAAGTAGTACCAGTTCGCGCCGTCATTCAACCAGCCTGTCTTCATGGCTCCGCTATTATTTAAGTAGTACCAGTTCGCGCCGTCATTCAACCAGCCTGTCTTCATGGCTCCACTATTACTTAAATAGTACCAATTTGCACCATCTTTTAACCAGCCGGTCTTCATGGCTCCACTGTTATTCAAATAGTACCAGTTCACTCCATCTTTCAGCCAACCCGTTTTCATGGCACCGGATCCATCAAAGAAATACCATTCGTTTTGAATAGTCGCCCAGCCAGTTTTCATCATTCCTTTTGAATCCAAGTAGTACCACTTTTGCCCTTGGAAGAGCCACCCTTTTTGCAGCGCTCCACTTGCATTATAGTAGTACCAATGACCATTTTGATACTGCCATTGATTCTGAGCTGCAGATGCGTTAGATGCTGGTAATGCGAATAAAACTAGCAACGCAGCGAGCATGAATGCCGTTAACTTGTTTCTCAAAGCCAATTCCCCCTATTAATTTAGTAAATATTAACAAGGAATATATTACTATATTTTGATGATATTGTCATATTATTCGCATTACTTTTTTCCTATTAGTCTATGAAAGGATAAGTGATTTTTCCTAAAAAATAGATACTCTAGATTATACCTATTAATGTCGGAATGATTTTTGATGTGATTTATAAATATAACCTATTTTATTACACTTCCTTCGACAGATTTTTTTCTGTTAGATGAATTAAAGGACTTACCTATCAAGCGATCCGGCATATTTAATCAAACGTTTAGTTGTGTGAAAAAAAGGGATAAAGGGGAGAACGATGTTGTTTCCAAAGAATGAAATCATTTTCTGGTTAGAAAAGGTAATAATATAGGTAAGAGGTGTATCGCAAAGAATGAAAAAGATGCTAATCGCTTGTATACTATCCCTTGTGCTTGTTACATTTTTTCAAATAAAATTGGCTTCAGCAAATGAACTAACTCAAGACTCCGAAGAACTTCGGTTACAAGATATGCTAATGATTATGTTAACTCCGAATATTAGTGAAGTGCTGCGGAACTACTACGGTCCAAATACGCCTGGGATTACTCCGTGGAAAATCCATATCATCCAAACCAAAAGAGTACAACATTTCCGTGGCTTTATGTTAGATATTACTTTTGAAATAGAGCCTACCACGGGGCACAACGTTTCTATTGGCAAGGACCGCATTACTTATCGAATCTCTTACGGTCCTTCAGTTGAGTTGATTGAACACACTCACTTAGCGACATATGAATTACCACCTGAATTACAAGAACCAACATCGTTTAATTTTAATCATCTGCCACGTTTATTTAAGTATGTTCTTTCAAAACCCTATTAGGTCATGCTTAACCAATCATTCCAAGGTAAGGTGTTTCTCTTTGAAAAATGGACTTAATTCACTCCGCTAATAAAGTACATAAAAAAACCGTCAATCCTCATGGATCAACGCCATCTTTAGTTTAAATGGATGATTTCACAATGAATCAAGCGAACCCACTGCTACTTAACCATGCACGTCTCCCCTTTTTCATTAAACGCTTGCTTAAAATCAAATGCAAAAGGAGTGGGTCCATTCTGAATATAATAGTTGTACCTCTTGGAAGCTTCCGCCCATGAGACATCCTTCAGCTTCTCTGTCCACCACACAACATATGAAAGGTGTTTCTCTTGGTAAGGCTCCATCCATTTGCTCCTATCTCGCAACGCTTGCCTATGCTTACCTGAATAGGTAAAACAATATAAGGATTGAAGGTCCTTCCATACCGTTAGTGTAAGAACAGGGAAACCATCCCCCTTTATAGCTTCTTCAGGAGATTCTCTTCACAAACATTAAAAGCTTAAAGACTTCAATCAAAATTACTCATTCAACACTTTAACGATGTGAATATTGAATTAGTAACGACCGATCAGTTGAAAGGATACTTAGCAAAGTCTAGTGCACACTTAAAACCATCAAGTTTAGCTCATCGATTCGATTTATTAAATCAATATTTCGTTGGTCACACGAAGAAGGGCTAATATAAAAATCAAGCTGCGAAAATCAAAAAACCTAAACGAGGGAAACGAATTCCAAAATTTTAACGGAGAGGGAAATTGAACATTTAAGAGAAGCGTGCATTACTCCGATGGAAGAGGCTTTATTTGAATTTATGTTTTCAACGGGGGGTAGAATACTTTGTACTGCACCCCAAAAGTTTGAGTAAATTCTAACTTTTGGGGTCACCACACTTCCGCTGCTTTTTTACACTATTGCACCCGTTAGTTGTACAACGGCTACTTATTTTTTCTTTTGTCTATATATTTTTTCGGTAAAATATAAAACTATAACTAAAGTAGCGAATGTTATAATAAACCCAAAAATATTATTAACGTTAAAAAAGTAACTTATTAAATGATAAACACAGTAAACAGATAAAATTACTAATAAAACAAGTATTGCTAATTTCTTATCTTTAGACTTCATAACATAAATAATAGCTATGAATGCAAAAAAACAACTATCAAACAAATCCATATTGTTACTTCACCTCCAAACATAATAATTAATATTTACTTTTTTCTCCTTGATCAACAATCCTGCTTCGTTACTTGAAGAAGAAAAGGGCATTACCGTTGTTCCAGTAATGCACCCGTTAGTGAAGTAAGGGAAGGCTTTTGTTCTCTAAAGGAGTTGCGTCGGGAAAATGCTGAATTACCACGTTAAGGAAGTTTCAAGCCATTTAAAAAAATTTTCCACCAAAAATAATCAAAAATTATAAGGATGTCTATCCCAAACAAAATGTAAGCGGAAATTTTGTGTTTTTTCATATATTCTTCAACCCCACCCATAATGACACCACAAAAAAAGAAAAGATAGCCCAATCTGGTAAGCCATATCGTAAACGAAGTTTCAGATGGGACTAAGAATGAGCGGATAATGATCATAACAACTCCTATTACAATCAACAAACGCTCCAATATGGTAAGCCTCTGGAGTTGATTCAATTTATTCACCCTCACTTACATTTTTATAAGAATAAATTCATAATTTCTTCACAAATAACTGTTTTCATTATTATCAACTAGCGTATTCTACTATATTCTTCATTATTTGATACACGAAATTAATTCCTTTATTTCATACTCCTTCTTCAAGTAACCTGTCCGTTAGTGGATCAAAGAAAAAAAGTCGCCGCATCGACCTCTTATGGAACATAAGCACTCTATAGTTTAAGTGAAACACTTCACATACCCAATCCGATACAAACAGGGGGAGTAGTCCAATCTTTAGTCCAAAAACAAAATAAGGCTGAAGGGTAACTTGAAATAGGCTGTTAAATCAGTAACAGCGACCTAAAAGGATTCATAATTTGTTAAAGAGAGTACACGTAGTATCTCTTATTTGCACAAAACTGAAAAAATTTCTTCGTTCAAATCTCTTTTTAGATGTCAGTTTAGCCTAATAATTAAATAAAAAGGGGAGGTAAAAATGCACAATTTTCAAAATGAACTTCAAACTTTAGGAATGGATAATTTCCAAGTCGGTAATTTAATTCCAATCGATCCAAACCTCAATGATCCACGTCATTTTGGCGGAATGCGTTGTGGCGGCGGAATGCGTTGTGGCGGCGGAATGCGTTGTGGCGGTGGAATGCGTTGTGGCGGTGGAATGCGTTGTGGAGGATTCCGTTGCGGAGGATTCCGATGTTTCGGTTGCTTCGGTTGCTTCGGCTGTGGCGGCTGTGGTGGCTGTGGTGGCTGTGGCAGCTGCTACAACGGTTACGACGGATACAACGGATACAACGGTTTGTACGGTTACTAATTCACCAAAGAAAAAATGGATATCTAAGGAAACAAAGTGCCCATGCATAATTTGCCGCAAGGGCACTTCTTTAATGATAGTTCTAATCGTAACGATTAGAACTTCCTGCACTCACTAAACTACCCGTTAGTGTAAGTACATTTTTTCACAATCTTACTCTGATTTGTTTTTTCTCCTATTTTGCTGATTCTATAAAAATACCTACAAATCCAATAAATCCCCATAGGAATTAAGCAATATCCATCTTTTCAGTGTGGATTAAGGTAAATCACTTACATTGCAAGAATCATAGCAGTTACTAACATAAATGTGTCAATTTTATCTCTGACCCTCATTTTAATTTCTCCAAATAACTTACTAAATTTTAACATACCTATATTTCCTAATTGGGCTTTATGACTGTTGAGGTGAAATTGCATAAAGATGTCCAGTTAATACAAAAAAATAACTTGCAACACATTTATAAATACATACTATTTCCTTTAAGAGAAGCAAACCGCTATTAATTACATTTGACCTAAAAAAGTAATACCTCTACCAAAGACGCAAAGGTACGAAGGTAATATGGACACTCACACATTGGTGATGTTCGTAATACATATTAAATAAGACTCTTAGTCAAACTTTATAGGCTTTGGAGAGGAATGATGAAATGTCCGCAAAAAATACCTTCGATTATATTGTAATAGGTGCGGGTACTGCTGGTGGGGTAATTGCAAAGAAATTATCGGATGACATAACAAACTCTGTAATTGTCCTGGAACCAGGAACAAATATGGTTAAAGAACTAAGCAGTCCTTCTGGGGCAGTATCAGGGATATTGGCTTCTGATAATAGGCATTCCTTTAATATCCTTACAAATGCAGAGCCAAGTATTGGGAATCAGCAGCTTAGAATATCAAGCGGCAGAACAATCGGGGGAAGCTCCGAGCATAATGCCATGTATGCTGTACGGGGAAGCAGTGAACTTTATGATGAGTGGGCACAAATAGTTGGATCTCAATGGAGTTATAACAATGTCTGTTCTTTATTCATAAAAAATGAAACTTATACAGGAAAGACGCAGGAACCCGAAGAACGCGGAAGAAACGGCCCTATTTTTGTTAGACAGCAAAACATTCCAAACGATGGGCTTACTTATACGCTAGCAAAAGCAGCATCAGATGTATTAAATATTCCCATTGTCGAGGATTACAATACTGGTATAAGGGATTGTACATTTTTTAAATCACAATTTTTAAATAAGGAAGTGAATGTACACTTCGTTCGTTCATCCACTGCTACAGGTTATTTAAATAGACAAATTGTAACACAAGGAAATGAGTTCCATCCAGATGAAGATGGGGTTTGCCGCAGAAATTTAGTTATTTTGGCTAAAACAACCGTGAATAAAATTCTTTTTGAAGATGATGGAGGAGTTCAAATTGCCGTGGGCGTTGAATTTGTCCGAAACGGTAAATCAAATAGAGTATACGGTAAAAAGGGGATTATTGTTAGTGCAGGAAATTTTTCCTCTGTTATATTACAACGTTCTGGAATAGGGAACCCTGATGATCTGGCTAGAGCAGGTATTAAAACAATTATAAACAGCCCCAATGTGGGGCATAACTTTCAAGCCCATTTTACGACGGGAATGGGAGTAGAAGTTAATACCAAGCGGATTTTAGATCTCATGACTGCAGACCCAGACAATCCATTTCCACTGGGAGCTTTTAAAGGAGACGGCAGAAGTGGAGGCCGACGCCTTCAAATATATGGATCCCCAACACCAACGTTTCTCCCCACTCAAGATGTACTGGTTAATAATTGGGGGTTTGATCCTAAAAAGAAGAGCAATATTATGAGCATTGGCCTTTTTGACCTAAACCCAAAAAGTAGGGGTACTATATTGGCCGCACATAGCGATCCTGAAGCCTATCCTACCATCGACCTAAATCCACTTGGAGATCTTGATGACCTCGATTTCATGGTTGATCAGTATATTGAGACCTTCCACATTATGAAGAAGGCACGTAAACTTGACCCTGAAGGCATTTATAAAGTGGTATATCCACCTGAAAAAATCTTTGAGATAAGCAATAAGGAAGAACAGCGAAAAAAATTAGAAAGTTACGTAAGGGCTTCTTATCGCAATATTTTCCACTTTGGAGGTCAATGCAAGATGGCCAGGAGTATTAATGGCGGAGTTGTAGATGGATATCTGAATGTCTTTGGCACTAGGAACCTGAAAGTCGCCGATCTTTCCATCTCCCCCATTTTACCAGATGGCAACACTTCCATGCCTTCCCAAATGATTGGTTTAAATGCTGTTAAATTTATTCAGGACCAAGAATGAGTAGATGAAATCTAGTTTAATTTAAGACTAAGATATATAACAAGAAGTCCATCTTCTATTAATGATGAAAAAGGATGTTGGTTAGAATTTGACCAACGTTTTTTTATCTCATAAATAATTCGAAATATTCTGTTCTCAACAATCTTTGGGTTCGATTTCTCCTAATCACCTCTCCGTTATGAATAACAAAATGCCGTTCTGATTCGCAGCAATATCCTGAACAGGTGATTTTTACACTGTGGTGGAAGCTCAGCTTTTACCTTGGCGACACAATTCAATAAAAACCGTAATTACAACCATGTGAAGGTAGTTGTTGCTTTTATTTGGTTTAAAGTAAATTAAGTTAAATTATATTCTTCAACTAACCTGCCCGTTAGTGGAACAAGAAAAAGGGTTACCGCAGTAATCCTCGATGTTCAACTAAAGCACCCGATAGTTGAAGTAGATTAATGATTAGTCCCTTT
>NZ_JBIWDU010000027.1:0-54716 GCF_044762155.1 Neobacillus sp. NPDC097160
TTTGCCATAGAAAAATCCCCTCCAAGTAGTAGTGTATCATCCATAAGAAATAATGGACTTTTTTACACTGTCTACCTAAAGGGGATAATATCAAAATGACAGTCTTTTTTATATACAATCGTTATTCTTTTATCACATTATATATTTTTTTAGCATTTATATCGATTATTTTTTCAAACTGGTTGCCATAAAGAAGTGCCTTACCTGATGGCGAAAAATTGATTGGTTCATTTTGCAATCCTTCCATAATCAGTGTACTACTCCCTTTTTTAAGATCAAAGGTTAGAAGCTGGAAGCCGTCAGAATAAGAATCAGCTTCACCGCTTTTAAGTGGACTAAAGGTAATAAATTGTTTCATCTGGACATTATAGTCATAAAAAGGAACTAACCAATCTGAAAACTTTGTTAACTGCGGGATTGAAAATGTGAATAGCTTTTTCATCTCATGGTCAAAAAAAGAATAATCGGCCATCTTCTTGTCTTGCTCATTAACAGTAACCGCCATGAGCAGGCTGCGAAAAGCGGAAAACTGAATGGCTGATGGTAATACTGTTTTTTCCATTCCATTGTCTAACCTTTTCACGACAAGCGGGGCATATAATGAGGGATTACTTTCATCCCAATTTAAAAAGGCTACCTCGCTCTCATCCATCCACTTAACAAAAGGCTGCGGCAAATAAATCTCCGTAGTTTTGGCATTGTTAATATCTAATAAAAAAAGTTGAAAGTTCCAATCCTCATCAAATTTCGAAACCAACACCTCAAACTCATTATAAGGATTCCATTCAAATACTAATTCATAGGATGCAAAAGATTGCTTCGATAGTTCTGTTCCTTTTGAATCGATGATCGTGACAAGTCCTTCATATGATGACGGTGAGGAATGGATCAAAAGGAATTTTCTTGTGGGACTGATTTGTACAGTGACAATTGGACTCCCACACCTATATATTAATTCACTTTTACCTGATAATAGATTGTAACGAAAGACACTTGAAGTTTGTTCAAGATTGGTAATATAAAGGAGCTCTGTGTCAGAAAGCCAGCCAGCGAGCCTGGAAAATTCACCTTCTCTTTTTGGAATCGAAATAGGTAACTTCCACTCATTCTCTAGTGCAGCAACGGGTGCTTTAGGCTTTTCATTTTTAGCTGGAATTTTATTTTTAGGCTGCTCCTTATTCGTGCATGCACCTAAAAGGAGGGTCGATAAAATAAACATGAGGATAAAGGAAACACAATTTGTTCGTTTTAGCTTGTTCAATTTAATCAAATTCCCTCCCCGGTTTACACTCTCTATGTTAGTACGTATTTTTAACAAAAATGTTTCAATATTTCAATCATATTAAAAAAATAGGAAAAAAGCCGCGTTTCTGCGGGCTTTTCCTTCATAATTTATTGATTCAATTTATTTTTTATCAGCCAGGCAGCACCAAGTACACCTGCATCATTTCCTAAAGTTGCTAAAGCTAATTCTGTAGAATCTCTTACTGCAGAAAAAGCAAACTTTGCGAACTTTTCATTTACTGCATCTAATAAAACTTTTCCTGCTTTTGAAACACCGCCGCCTAAAACAATTTTTTCCGGATTCAAGGTGTTGGCAATATTTGCTAACACAAACCCTAAATGAAAGGAAACCTCTTCCAATATTTTATTGGCCATTTGGTCTCCATTTCTTGCAGAGTCAAATACATCTTTAGCGGTAATTTTCCCATTTACCGCAATCAGTTTGCTCAATTCACCAGATGATTCATTTTTATTAACTTCTGCCATTGCTAAACGAACAATTCCAGTGGCGGAAGCAACTGTTTCAAGGCAGCCCGTCTTCCCACAATTACAAGGAGCACCACCAGAGGGAATTGCCGTAATATGACCTATTTCTCCTGCTGCCCCATTTATTCCTTGAACAATATTTCCATTAGCAATCACTCCGCCGCCAACACCAGTCCCTAATGTAACACAAACAAGGTCTGTAGCGCCGTTACCGGCACCCTGCCACATCTCACCCAATGCCGCACAATTTGCATCATTTTCAATCGCTGCCGGGAGGGAGGCTGCTGTTTCAAGACTATCTTTAAGCGGATAGTTATCCTTCCAGCCTAAATTGACCACGTTCAATATAATCCCAGTTTCATAGTCCACCGGCCCCGGTGCACCCATTCCAATTCCTGCTAACTTGTCTTTTGTCTCGTCAATTTGTGAAAGCCTTTCAGCTATTGCAGTCGCAATATTTGTAGTAATATTTTGACCCTCATTAGAATTATCCGTTGGTATTTCCCATTTATGAACGATTTCTCCATCCATCGTAATAAAGGCTATTTTAGTAGTTGTACCACCAAGATCGACTCCAGCTATCCATTGTTCTGCCACGTAACTCACCTATCTTTGTTTACTTTTTTCTTTTTGTATTTGGATTTCGTGCCTTAGAATTAAAAGCGCTGTTTGGAATTCCCTCGTTTCAATTAATTGGGCCTGATAAAGCTCCTTTAATTCTGATTCCATTAATTCAAGGTCTCCGACACGATCACCAACATAAATAATCGTTCCAAATTGCTTTAAAAATTGTTGAATCTCATAGATTGATTTCATTTCTGGTATTACTCCCCGCCTTCGCCAGTTGATTGAAGTTGATGAATATAATTTACTAAATTCGAAAATCCCTTATCATCCGGGCTTAGTTTTGCAGCCTTTTCTGCATTTATTTTGGCTTGATTAACATTATCCTCATTTAAATTTACTAATGCAAGATAATAATAGGCCGGTGCGAAATTTTCGTCAAGACTTATCGCTTTTTGCAGATGTTTCTTGGCATTCGAAAACATATCTTGCTTATACTCTACAAAGGCTAAAATGACATATGTTTTTTCAGTAGGATTGGCTGCTTTCTCTTCAAAATTCTTTAATAAATGATAGGCATGTTGATAATCTTCTTGATTAACATACTCTTGAGCCTTTATAATAACCGATTGTTCTTCAAGGGTTTTTGCCACTGAATGGAATCCATATGATAATGCTCCCCAACAAATAGCTCCTGAAGCAATTAAAAACAACATTTGCCCTATAAGCCTTTTCTTTTTAGGAAAGTGAACAATACCTGCTGCTAAGAAACCCCCTGCTAACCCTCCTAGATGGGCGGCCATATCGATCCCGGATGCTGTGTAACTAATAACAAGGTTTATTCCAAGAATAAAGATTAAGTTCATCCCCATTGTCCGGGAAAATAATTTTGGATAGATTACACCAAAATACAATAACGCACCGAAACAACCATAAATTGCACCGCTTGCTCCTGCGGATATGGTAGCACTAAAGATAAAACTGGCAATACAACCCGTAACACCAGCAAACAAGTAAATAAATAGAAAACGCCCCTTACCAAATATCCTTTCGACTGTCGTCCCAAGAAAATACAAGGCAAGGGTGTTCATTGCCAAATGCACAAATCCAATATGCAAGAAAACGGGTGTAATAAATCTCCACCATTCTCCACCATTAATTAATTGCTTCACCATTGCCCCGTATTTAATTAGCGTGGAAGTATTGGTGCTCCCACCGTGCAGTTCAAGCCAGAAAAAGACAGCTACCTGGATAACGATAAATACATAGGTAAAGAAGGGGTTTCCAGTTGAGAGAATTGCCCTTTCCGTTTTTACTTTTTTTATTGCAAAATCCAATGTTGCTTTCTTTAAGGATTCAACATCTTGTTCAGAATAATCCTCATTAAGGGAAAAGTGAATCTCAGCCCCTATCCTTTCGGAAATCCGATCGAAACCAGGATCATATTCCCCTTTTGCTAACAGAATCGAGCTAACCATCGTTTTATTTCCTTCAGGATATACAAAGGGTTTAGCTATTCGATATTCATATTCATCAACAGGTGGAAATTGGCTGATGTAGATATTAACAACATTTAATTCAGTACGGCCAATTTGTTTGCGGACTCTTTCTCCATTAGAAGCAGTAAATTCAATATCTCTCTGCATGGCATTACCCCAATCTAAATCTTGAAGCAGCATGCGAATAATCGGAGCCTTCTTATTTTCTAATTTTTCAAGCCATAGTTCTTTTTGATTTTCAAATAATTGAATAATTCGATAACCATGATCAGAGATGAAAGAATAAGCCAGCCTCCAAAAAATGTACCCCTCTTTATTATTCATTTCTCCCCTTCTTTCCATTACAATACGCCATGCCGAAGTCATCCATCGTGACAATCTGATTAATAATATGTATTCATTTTTACCGCATTAGTTTCATTATAAACGAAGGAAGACGTTTTACATGACTGAATCATCTTAAAATGTGGACAATTAATAAACTCTACAAAAGTAAAAAACCATCTGTGGTTTTCACCATTCAGATGGTCTTCCAAATACCGATTTCATCATTTTATTTTTCACACCGGGTAAGCTCATCATGGATCCAACTGCAAGCCGGCGCATCCAGCTTGAACCAAGCAGCACATTGATAATTCGGTATCGGAAGCGGTAAGCAAAATATCCAATGGAACCAATCATAAAAATCGATGTTAACATTCGAGACATCGTACATCCCTCCTGCTATTATTCTGTGTTAGCGGCAGCCATTTTATCCAAGGATACTGAAAAAAGGATCGAATGGTAGAATCCGATCCATTACAATTCGATATTTTTAAACACAGGCTCCATTGTTTTCTTTAAAACTTGAACAGAGTTCGTGAATTTTGCCTTTTCCTCTTCATTTAAATCAAGCTCGACTATTTGTCTAATTCCTTTACGGTTGACTACAGCAGGTACACCGATGTAAATATCATGTTGTCCGTAGTCTCCCTCCAAATAGGCAGAAACGGTTAAAACAGAATTTTCATTTTCAAGAATGGCCTTTGTCAATCTGACAAGCCCCATAGCGATACCATAATATGTGGCACCTTTCCGCTCGATGATATGGTAGGCAGCATCACGAACATTCAAAAAGATTTGATTCAAATCCTCTTGATTATATCCATCCTTATTTTTTGTCCATTCAGAAATGGATGTACCGGCAATATCAGCATGGCTCCATACAGGAAGCTCTGTATCACCATGTTCTCCAATAATATAAGCATGAACATTCCGCGTATCAACATCAAAATAATCTCCCAGCAAAAAGCGGAACCGTGCGGTATCCAAAATCGTTCCAGAGCCAATTACCCGCTCTTTTGGCAGGCCGGAAAACTTCCAAACTGCATATGTTAAAATATCCACTGGGTTGGTGGCAACTAGGATAATACCATCAAATCCACTTGCCATAATCGCCTCGACAATACCTTTAAAAATTTTTGTATTTTTTTCAACCAAATCAAGCCGCGTTTCACCAGGCTTTTGGTTTGCTCCCGCTGTGATCACAACTAAATCAGCTTCACCGCAATCCTGATAATCACCATACCAGATTTTCGTCCGTGATGGAGCGAATGGGAGTCCATGGTTTAAATCCATTGCGTCCCCTTCTGCCTTATCTTTATTTAAGTCAATTAGGACAAGCTCTTCAGTAATGCCTTGATTTAAAAGGGCAAACGCATAGCTTGAACCAACAGAGCCAGTTCCAATTAATGCAACCCTGTTAACACGTTTTAACATGACCATTCCTCCAGTAGACCCTATTTATTAATATTATTGCAAAAGTAGTTAGCTTACTATAACACTAAAATGATTCCTAGGGCTAACACTGCAGCAAGAAAGCCCGAGAGAAAATTCACCATATCATTATCCACTAAGGTGAACCCTTTTATTCTAGTTGTTGGCTGCTGACAATGTTTCTTTTTTTCTGTCTCAATACCGCAATGCTGACACACATATACTTGTTGGTAAAAGGCTCCCACTACCGTATCGATGACATTACCGATATAACCAAAGAGAAATACAAGTAAAGTTAACTTAATATCTAAATGGAATAACCAAAAACTGATGATTGAAATAAGCAACGATCCAGCAAGTGCTGCTGTACTTCCTAATAAGCTGATCGCTCCTGATGTCCCTTTTTCAATACGCTTAAATGTCCGGATATAAATTGGATTCTTTCGGCTTAAACTGCCGATTTCTGATGCCCATGTATCTGAATTAGCACTTGCAAGACAAACAACAAACGCAATTAGCCAGACGCTGCCGTGATGAAAATAATGAATAATACTAAAAAGTCCGGCTGCTCCCCCGTTGGCTATCACTTGACGCCAATCCCTTGTTGTCCCTTTAGCCAATTTTTCTTCGATCGTCCTCTTTAAGGAACTTTTATAATTTGACCAAAGACTTGAAGAGGCAAAGAAGGTGCCGAGTAATAAGAGTCCATTTACTCCAAAACCAGCATAGACGGCCAGTCCAACTAAAATCGCTGCCGATGCACCTGATTTGGTCAAGGATTTAACCAGGTAACCACAAATTCCAGTTACAATGATTACACAAATAATGATTGTAACGTTTATCATTTTATGTAAATGGTACTTTCGTTTGTAATAATTTTAGCAACTGGGATATCGAACCCTTCCACAGGGAATTGCGGGATGATTTGTTCTTTAAAGGCGAGTGATAGGGTTTTACCTAAGAAATTTGGTATGTATCGATCATAATATCCACCGCCAAAACCTAAGCGATAACCCTCCAACGTATAAGCCAAACCAGGAACAATTAAAAGATCAATCTTATTGGCAGGAACTTCGGTGGTCAATGCTTCGATCGGCTCAAGTAATCCATAGTAGACGGATTCAAGCTGAGAAAATTCTCGTAAAGTTCTGAAGATTAGTCTTTTTTCCTTCGGATAACATTTTGGGACAACCACTTGTTTTCTCAGTTCCCATGCTTTACGGATAATTTGGTATGTATCGACTTCAGGCTGTTTCGAAACCGTAATCCCGATTACCTCTGCATGTTTAAAGTCTTCATCTTCATAAAGCCTGCCTGCGATTTTATAGGAATAATCTTCGTAGAGGGGTTTGGTAAGCTTTGAGAGAGACTCCTTTACCTGATTACGAACAATATTTTTATCATTCATGTATGTATGTTCCTCCTAACTTTTAGACAACAAAAAAAGCAGCAGGAAGCCCTACTGCTTATTTTGTTTCACGGTGTGCTGTTGTACGCTTTTCTCTTGGGCAATATTTCTTAAGCTCAAGACGATCCGGGTTGTTACGTTTATTTTTTGTTGAAATATAGTTACGATCTCCACACTCAGTGCAAGCTAACGTAATATTTACACGCATGTCAATTTCCCTCCAAACGATTAAGCTAGTTCGTGCATACGACTTTTCTATAATATCATTTTTCCACAGGAAATGCTAGTGTGTTTTTTAAAAGTGCGTGCTCCATTGAAATCAATTCATTTTTGCTTGAACCATTAATCGTCCATGTGTTCATTTTACTGGTTTCATGAGGTGCAATCGACATTTTCATGGCAAAGATACTAGCTGCCGAACCTTTAGCCATTGGCTGAAATTTTAAGCTCCCATTATGAAGCGAACTCCAGATTTGATCGGTGTATGCATTCCACAACGGAATGGCGGTGTATTCTTGCATGCCTGAATGTTGATATTGTGCGTTAACAAGAAAAACCTTTTTATTTGCATGGTGAAAAATTTGATTATCTGTCGGAGAAACAAATGTTAAATGGTCTTGTCCGACATTTAAAAAATGGTGCATGGCTAAAATTTTTATCTCTTTCGTCTGATTGCTATGATTACTTACAAAAATACTTGAAAAACGAATTTTAGAGTGGATTTGTTCCTGCTTCACTTTCATAATTAATTCTTCGTCGTAAATGACCTTTTCAGTACAGTTTTGCAGCCAAAGATACTTGCCATTTACCCAAATTCCAGGAACAAATTGGAGAATTTCCGTCGGTAATTGTGATTTAGGAATGTGTTGATTCTTTTGTAATTCAGTTAGGTTCATCATTGTTTACACCTTTTTTTATTTTTTGGTGTTTCCTTTTGCCTATTTTCATTTATCCGTTTATTTAATAAAGTATCTTCCATTACCCTGCTTGTTTCCGAAGCAATGCGCTTCCAGCCATATAAAATTTTTACAATTCGCCTTCCCTTATTACCAATTTCTTCTGCTTTCTCTGGATTATTCATAAGGAAATCGATTTGTTTCAGGAGGCTTTCTGCATCGCCAGGAACCATCAGCATTCCCGTTTGTAAATGCTTCACGATCCCTTTCATACCGCCAGTATTGGAGACTATCGTTGGTTTCCCGAGGATCATCGTTTCCAGGGCAACAATGCCAAATGGTTCATATAGGCTTGGAATTACCGCTACCTCACTTCCTTGAATAAGAGCATTCCTTTGTTCATCAGTTATATAACCAATAAAGGTTACATACTTGTCTAAACTCCTCGCAGAAATTTGCTGTTGATAGGTTTCAAGCATCGGACCTTTCCCCGCAACAACAAAAAAGCACTCTAGATTCTTTTCTTTGGCAATTGCTGCAGCCTTTAGAATCGTTTCAAAACCCTTTTCCTTAACAATTCTCCCAATCGAAAAAATGTATTTTTTTTGTTTCAGACCAGGAAAGATTTCCTCTAAATTTCGCTTTGACTCTAAGGGTTCAACTCCATTTGGAATAATGGTAATCTTTTCATCTTTGGCATTAAATATGGAAACAAGTCCATCCCTCATGTATTCACTACAAACAATGAGTTGATCAGACTCTACGATTAATTGTTGTTCCTTGTCATGGATAAATTGCTGCATCTCAGTATGAATACCATTATTCCTTCCATGTTCAGTAGCATGAATAGTCGTTAATAACGGGATACTTAGTGACTCCTTTAATGCAATTGATGCTGCACCGACCAGCCAATCGTGAGCATGCAGGAAATCAAATTTTATCTCATCTGTTAGCTGCTCAGCCTTGAATGCCATTGCCAAATTAAGGCCGGCAATCCATGAAAGGAAATGATCATCTCGTTCATTTACTGGATTCACACGGTGGACATTCACACCATTCATTTTTTCAAATGATAGAAGCCCGCTATTTCCCGCCGTTAAAACATGGACTTCATGACCCCTTTCTGCCAAATGAGTTGACAATCCGAATACATGTCTTGAAAGGCCGCCCACAATATTGGGTGGGAATTCCCAGCAAAGTATCAAGATGGTTAATTGCCAATTGATTAGCGGTTTACGGTCTAAGTCAACTTGTTCGGAAATATGGTTATTCATTTGTCTCCTCCAAGTTAGTAGATTTCAAGTAATAGCTGTAAGTACTTACCTGTTCCATCCACTGAGGAGGTTGGTCTTCATATCGCTGGAATGGCAATAAATCCTGAATGTTACCATCTCCGTTTGGTATTTCGGGCGAAGGCATTTGGATGTATTTCGAACGATACAGTGGGAAAAACTCGATTTCCGAAAAATAAACACCTAATTCAACTATATAGCAGCGGTTTTCCACCAATCCTTTAACAAACCAGTGTTCACTGTGGTAAGGAACAGGGATATCGTAAAAATGATGAGCATGTTTTCCATTAAAGATAAGATTGGTTACATCATATATTCTTACAACTGTGACCAGCTCTTCAAACTTTCGATGAAAAAATAGTTCAATAATCTTTTTAGGCAATTTGGAAGCTTCCCAAAAGACAATTATTTTTCGAGGTGCAACTAGTTTTGCCTTCAGCTGACCCTTCTGTGGCATTAATCCTTCTTCACTTAGTTTGATCATTTCCCCAATCATTTCTTTCCTCCATTCTGCAAACTATCTATATATGCACTTTAAATCAAATTATTCATAAATTAGTGGTGATTTAATCGTATCATCAGATTGGGAAGCATACAATAAACACAATTTGTCGTATCTTGCTAGTCCATACAACAGGCAAGTTCAAGGATAGGAATTTTTTAAAATTTTTGGGATAAATGCATCTTTCTACATAAAGCAACAGTCTTCATTTTTGAACTCACAAAATTTTTCGACACTTTTTCCCATAAAAAAAAGATGGAGCTTTCTTATGAGCCCCATCGTTGAAATTTCTTTTTTCTGCTTTTATGCATTTAAATTAACGCGTTTTCCCGTTACCAGATATAGAACATTCTCAGCAATATTCGTTGAATGATCCGCAATCCTTTCAATATATCTACAAATAAATGCTAATTGGATAATTTGGTTTGTTGAGTTCGGATTCTGTGGGATATAGCTCAATAATTCGTGTACTAAGTCCCCAAACATTTTGTCTACTTCATCATCTTTTTCCGCGCATTTTTTAGCCAGTTCAATATCATCGGAATAATAGGCAGTGATGGATTCAGAAAGCATTTCTAAGGCCATCTCCATCATTTTGGGAATATCAATAATTTCTTTAAAATGCTCTTCATTGCCGATATGAAGGGCAGATTTGGCAATATTTACTGCGATATCCGCCAGCCGTTCCACTTCAGATGAAACCTTTAATGCTACACTAATTTTCCTAAGATCGGTTGCTACAGGCGATTCTCTTGCGATTAATAATAATGCCTTATTGTTAATTTCATAATCTAAATCATCGATTACATTATCTCCATCAATAACCTTCTTCGCCTTGTCCATGTCCTGATTTAAAAGTGCAATCATCGCTTCTTTGATTGCTAGTTCCGATATATGGGCCATTTTTAAAAGCATTTCTTTTAACTCTTTTAAATTTTGATCAAAATTTGCTCTTGCGCTCATTTATGCCACCTCTTCATCCGAATCTTCCAGTAATATAACCTTCAGTACGTGAGTCTTTTGGATTTGAAAAAATAGTAGACGTTGAATCTAGTTCGATTAATTCCCCCATTAAAAAGAAGGCAGTTTTATCTGATACCCTCGATGCTTGCTGCATGTTATGGGTGACAATCACAATGGTATATTTTTCTTTTAATTCCAATATCAATTCTTCAATTTTTAAGGTTGAAATCGGGTCCAGGGCAGATGTTGGCTCATCCATTAACAAAACATCCGGTTTTGTCGCTAAGGCTCTAGCGATACATAACCGTTGCTGTTGTCCCCCGGATAATCCGAGAGCAGGTGCAGTTAAACGGTCTTTAACTTCCTCCCATAAAGCCACATCCATTAGTGATTTAATGACAATCTCATCAAGGTGCTTCTTTTTTTTGATTCCGTGAACTCTTGGACCGTAGGCGACATTATCATAAATAGATTGTGGAAAAGGGTTTCCCTTCTGAAAAACCATGCCAACATGTTTACGAAGTTCAACTAGATCGTTTTTCTCGTCTAATATATTTTTTCCGTTTAAATTAATTTCCCCGGTCATTTTAACATTAGGAACCATATTGATCATCAAGTTGAGTGTCTTAATAAAAGTGGATTTTCCGCATCCTGATGGTCCAATGATTGCCGTTACTTCTTTTTTGTTAATCGGAAAGTTGATGCCCTTTAGTGCATGATGATCTCCATACCATAAATTTAAGTTCTTAACATCAAATATTTCTCTGGTCAATGTTGGAATTGTCATTCCAGTTCCCCCTTATCCAAATCTTCCTGAGATATATTCTTCCGTCTTCTTGACAGAAGGATTGGTGAAGATTTTTTCTGTATCATCATATTCAATTAAATCACCGCTTAAAAAGAAGGCTGTTTTATCGGAAATGCGGGAAGCCTGCTGCATATTATGGGTGACAATGATAATCGAATAATCCTTTTTCAAATCAACGATCAAATCTTCTACCTTTGCGTTAGAGATAGGGTCCAGCGCCGAAGATGGTTCATCAAGGAGCATCACCGTCGGTTTCATTGCAATCGTCCTTGCAATACATAGCCGTTGCTGCTGTCCTCCTGATAGGGAGAGTGCTGACTTATGAAGCCTGTCCTTCACCTCATCCCATAATGCTGCTTTTTGCAAGCTCTCTTCAACAATTTGATCAAGCTTGCTTTTATTTTTAATACCCGCAAATTTAAGCGCATGGGTAATATTTTCATAAATTGATTTTGGAAATGGGTTAGGCTTTTGAAAAACCATTCCAATTTCTTTTCGTAGTGCCACCACATTTATTTGTTCAGACAAAATATTGATGTCCTCATAAAGGATTTCACCTTGCGCTCTTGCACCTGGAATCAGGTCATTCATCCGATTGACGCTTCTTAAAAACGTGGACTTTCCACAGCCAGAAGGTCCAATTAGTGCTGTTATCGCATTCTTTCCAATATCCATTGAAATACCGTTAACGGCACGTTTATCCCCGTAGAATATTTCTAATTTGTTTACATTTAAAATATGATTCATTTGCAACGGGACGGTTGATTGTATAGTTTGTTCTGTAGATTCCTTTTCCATAATTGTTGTAACCATCCGTTCTCACCTGCCCTTTATTTAGTTGCAGTAATTTTTTTCGTAATGATACTTCCAATATATCTAGCTAATAGGTTAAATAGTAAAACTGATATGACAAGTACTGCTGCTGAACCACTCGAAATTTCCTCAACATCAGGTATTAACCCTTGGGTATTAACTGACCAAATGTGGACGGCAAGAGTTTCAGCAGGTCGAAAAATATTCAATGGCGATTGCTCAGAAAATGGGTTCCAATTGGCATAATCGAGTCTTGGTGTTGAAAGACCTGCTGTAAATAAAAGTGCGGCAGCTTCACCAAATACCCTGCCCGCAGCCAGAATTACTCCTGTTAAAATCGATGGGAATGCACTTGGTAAAATAACAGTCTTTATCGTATGCCATTTGGTAATCCCTAAGGCTAGACTTGCTTCCTTTAAATCACGAGGCACGGATCGAATTGCGTCTTCACCCACCCGTACAATGGAAGGAAGGTTAATAATCGTTAACGCTAAGGCGCCTCCTAAAATGGTGTACCCCCATCCTGTTGTATTAACGAAAATCAATAATCCAAACATACCAATGACAATCGATGGCAATGAGGCAAGTACTTCAATACAAGATCGGATAATATCCGTGATCTTGCCCGGCTTAGCATATTCAGCCATATAAATTGCTCCGCCTAAACCAAGCGGAATCGCAATGACCATCGTAATAAAAAGTACATAGAAAGAATTAAATAATTGATCGCGAATCCCCCCGCCTGCACTTATGTTGCTAGAAGGAGAAGTTAAAAAATCAAAAGTTACATGTTTAAGTCCATTCACTAAAATATACGAGAATAATCCAACTAGAATAGTAATAATGATTATGGCAATAGCAATAAACACTCCCGTGGCTATTCTGTCTGCGGTTTTGCTTTTCATTACATTTTCCTCCTTGATGATAGATAACGAATCAGGAGAATAAACACGAAAGACATCACTAATAAAATTAAGCCAAGCGACCATAGTGTGTTATTTTCAACACTGCCATATGTGGTATGACCCATGTTTAACGTGATAATGGTTGTTAAAGTTGCCGAAGCATCTAAAAGATTTGAAGGTAAATTTCTCACGTTTCCGATGACCATTTGCACGGCTAGAGCTTCTCCAAATGCCCGCGCCATCCCGAGGACGACCGCCGTAAGTAATGAAGGTAGTGCTGCGGGAATGAGCACCTTACGAATCGTTTGCCAGCGTGTTGCACCTAGTGCGTAAGAGCCTTCCCTTAAATTCTTCGGTAATGAGCTCATTGCATCTGTTGCAATAGTCGTGATCGTTGGCAATATCATAATCGACAGGACAATTACGCCTGAAAGCAAACTAAAACCTAGTCCGCCAACATGACTCCTGATAAATGGAACTAATACTGTAAGCCCGATGAATCCATAAACAACAGAAGGAATTCCAACTAATAGTTCAACAACTGGCTGTAATATTTTTCTTCCCCAAGATGGTGCAATCTCTGTCATAAATATCGCGCCGCCAATGCCTAATGGAGCTGCTACAATAGCTGATAGAAAGGTTACAGCAAATGAGCCAAAAATAAATGGGAAAGCACCATATTCCGGATTGGCTTTATTTGTAGGATTCCAATGTGTACTGGTTAAGAACTCAATAAGACTGACACCATTTTTGATAAATGATTGTAAACCCTTTGTGCCAAGAAATATGGTAATGGATATGGTTGCGGATATCATGATTACGGCACATATGATCACAAGAATCTTTCCGCGTAATTCCCCATCCATCCAATTTTTTTCGGATTTTAACAATCTTTCCTTTGCCGGAATTATCTTTTCCATAATGCACCAAACACTCCTAAAATACGTCATAATAGGGTAAATGCCCTAGCGCATTTACCCCGTTTATTTATTTACATCTTTTTATAAATTCTTTTGATTTCCTTTTGCATCACGTTCTACTTTCATTTTTGTAACAGGAAGATATCCTTGTTCCTTTAATAAAGTTGTTTGGATATCATCTGACATTAAGTAGTCTAAGAACGCTTTTGCTACATCAGTTGCTTCACCTTTGGTATAAGAATGTTGGTAAGCCCAAACTGGGAATTTACCGGATTGTACATTTTCTTCAGTTGGTTCCACACCATCAATCGCAAGTGGTGTAACAGCATCATCAGTGAAGTATGAGAAAGCAAGGTAACCAACTGCTCCGTCAGTTTCGTTGATAATCTTTTTAACAGTGTTTGAAGAATCTTCAGTAATACCTTCAGCTGGTGTTGCACCATCAAGTGCAAACTTATTGAATATTGCACGTGTTCCAGATGAATCAGGACGGTTTACAAGCACGATCTTTTGATCTTTTCCGCCAAGCTCTTTCCAGTTTGTAATTTTACCTGTGAATACTTTAATTAAATCGTCTTTTTTAATATCCTTAATACCAACTTTAGGATTAACTGCAGCAGTCATACCCACAACAGCTACTTTATGGTCAACAAGCTCACTTGCTTTATCGGGGATTTTTTCTTCAGCAAATACGTCTGAGTTACCAATTTGTACAGATCCTTCAGAAACTTGTGATAAGCCTGTACCAGATCCACCGGCTTGTACTTGAATATCTACTTTTGGATTATCATTCATAAATTTTTCAGCTGCTGCTGCAACTAATGGCTGCATGGCAGATGAACCTGAAACGCTCAATGAGCCGGAAAGTTCTTTCTTTTCTTCCGTTTTTGGTGCCGCTGATTTGTCAGTTTCTGTTGTTTTGTCTGTTGATGTACCGCCACCACAAGCAGCCATAACTACCATTAACGCTGCAAATATAGTAAGTAGGCTAAATTTTTTCAAACTTTTCATTTCCTTTATTCCCCCTAAGGTTTTTGTTGGTGATGATGTTTGTCTGCCTTACATGTATAAGAATACGGGATAAGTGTAAACTGCGTTTTAATGAATTGTAAAGGTTTTGTAAATATACATTGTTCTTTTGTAAATTCGACAAATTTCCTCAATTGCTTAGCTTCACTAACCGTAGTCTACAAAATCTTAGTTTTATGTTGCTCATTAAGCAAAATCTTTATGTGAAAAAAACATCTGCCTCAATTGAGACAGATGTTTTATTGGTCATTATTGTCCTGATTGCTGGCTATTTTGAATAGTGTCAGCATTAGTTGATTGTTGCTCAGTACCTTCCGTTCCTTCATTAAGCGGTCGTGATTTTTTTAAATCGAAATAGGCATCTAAAACTCGTTTACCGATTGTCATATTAACACTTGGACCAGTATTCCCTTGATAGGCCCATGGTACAACAACGGCCATAGCCACTTCCGGATTATCAAACGGTGCAAAGCTGACAAGACTTAAGTTCATTACTGGTGTATTCTTTTGCGATTTAACTGGACCGTCATAAAACGCCTCTGCAGTTCCTGTTTTACCTGCCGGATTATAGGTAACACCTTTAAAGGTACCAACTCCAGTACCGTCGCCAACCTGCATAACCATCCTGAATCCATCTTGAACCCGCTTGATCCATTCACCTTTCATATCTAAATGATTCAGCACTTTCGGTTGGATCTCTTCGATTATAGGACCCAATTCATTATTTTCCATGACTGGTTCGCGAATTTCCTTTACAATATGCGGCTGCACACGGTTACCTCCGTTCGCAATTGTGGACACGTACTGCGCGAGCTGGATTGGTGTATACGTATCATACTGACCAATTGCAAAGTCAAGAAGTAACCCAGGCTTATTCTCAGACCCCGGAAAACCGCTCATTTCATTTGGCAGATCAATCCCGGTTCGAGTACCAAGACCAAACTGGCTAAAGGATTGACGCATCGTACTAAACGTTTTATCCGTTTCCAATACAAGCGGACCCTTTGGAATATACTTTCCTTGTCCCATTGCAATGACAGTTTTCCACATGTAAACGTTGGAAGAAACTTGCAATGCTCTTAGGTCATTTATGGAGCCAAATGTCTTCCAAGATTTTTTGGGCTTTGGTGTTCCTTTGAATACTAATGGCTCATCAACTAAGTAATCCCCCGGCTTAATAGCGCCAGTTTTATAGCCAGTTAATATGGTCGCTCCTTTAACAGCAGAACCAACATTATAGGAGGAGGTAATATTACCGCCGGCATAGTCGTTCATAACCGTTTTCCCGTCTTTGTCCTTGCCAATTTGCCTTCCCGCTAGCGACAACACTTCCCCAGTGTGAGGATTCATTACTACCACGAAGGCACGGTCCAAAAGAGTGGTGCCAGGTTTTTGCTTGGCACTCCACATCTCTTCTTCAATAATCTTTTCTACCTGCTGCTGCAGATCCATATCGATTGTTAAGACAAGGTCTTTCCCCCGCTTCCCTTCTGAGATGACTTCAGTAGAAAGAATTTTTCCTGTCTTATCTGTTACATTTTTTACTTTTGCTTTTTGACCATGGAGGACATCTTCATATTTAAGCTCAAGATAACTTTTTCCAACCCGGTCATTTCGGCTGTAGTCACGGGCGAGATATTTTTCAAGCTGTTCTTTTGGAATGCCTGCTTCAGAGGTAGATACATCCCCTAAAATTGATTTTAACGTATTGCCAAACGCATACATTCGTTCCCAGTCTGTTGTTGTATCGACACCTGGGAGATTCTCTAAATTTTCGCTGACAACCGCAAATTCTTCAGGAGTTACATCTTTATTTTTGACAATTTGTGGTGTTAAAGCATAGCCGCTATTAAATTCCCGGTAGATGGCAATCGTTTCAAGCTCTTCAGGTGTAAGACTTGATACTTCCTTTGGAGTAACCCGGGCAACCTGCAAGTTATATATTTCCTTATCATCTAATTTTTTCTGATCATATAAATCCCATTCTTTTTTGGTGATTTTTGCTTTTGCTTCTTCAGGGTGTTTTATGATCCAAAAATCCTTTTTCTCACGTTCAGGAACTTTAGAGGTATCTTTGGTAATAAGTTTCGCTAATTTTTCTGCTGTTTCAATCATTTCTTTTTGATCGGCTGATTGGTATTTAGTGTAAGTGATTGCATTTAACGGGGTATTATCAACAATGACCTTTCCATTTCGGTCGAACATTTTTCCCCTCGGCACCGGGTTATTAACAGTAATATCTTCTGTCCGTTCAATTTCACGTTTAAAATCATCACCAAAGACAATTTGTAATTCGCCAAGGCGAAGAATGAGAACAGAAAAAAGTATAAACACAACAAAGAATACCATGTTTAAGCGAAACGGGACATGTGTCTTCTTCTTTTTCTTTTTATTATCCAAGATCTATCTACACTTCCTTTTTTCAAGGGTTAACATAACTTTCTCTATTTTATAAGATAATGTCCCATTTATCTATGAATAACCCTTACCAATTTTAAGAAAAGCGAAAGTGCCCTGGTCAGAGGCGTATGGCCTGGAGCGCTCCAACTGAGATAAGGGAAACACGAAGAGCCGAAAGGCGATTCGATGTTGACTTATCGTAGGGCGGAGAGCGAAGGACACTAGCCGCTAGGGCGCTGGAGCTGGACATTTCTCAAAGTCGAAATGAAACCCTTTCTTCATTAAAAAAATGCGATGAGCAGGAAGACACTCATCGCATTTTTACTTCCGGTATTTTTACCCGCTTAATAAACAAATAAATTAAGGAATGGCCGGCACCCAAGAATAAGAGTAGAATGGGAATGCTTGACTCCTCATCAAACCAGGTTACCGCAGCTAGAAAGGCTAGGATGGATACAATGCGCCCTATATTTAAGAAAATCTCACGGACCACTATATATTCAATTCTCATTTCCGCTGCTTTCCAACCGGTTCCTATTACATCATATGTAGTTGACATATATGGGACGAGCAAAAGTGGGTAAGCAATTGCAATCATCCCTGCGTAGATTAACAATTTAACAAAATTTATATCCCAAACAATCAGTAGGACAGCGGCATAAAGGATGATCCCGCCAATCAGGATGGCTTTCTTTCGAAAACTTTTTTTAATTAATCGTGAGGCTAAATAATAGGCAATAAATGAGATACCGGAATTAATTAATCCAAATGTCCCTAAAGCCAATTCACTTCCCGTCGAAATGTATACAAAGACGGAAATAACAAATAAAAACGTCCCTTCTCTTAGTCCCTGAAAAAAGTGGGCATTGGTAATGAGACGCCAATTTTCATTAAGTTTTCTTTCCGCTAATATCCGCTTAAAGCAGTACCTCCCTTTGGCAGGTCTTGGCTTTAATGAAAAACTCATGAAAACGGCTAAGGCGAATAAGGCTAAAGATATACCAAAAATGATTGTATATCCGGTGAATTTTTCAAATCTTGTAATGATGATTCCAGCCGCAATTGGCCCAATCATTCCCCCAGCAGACGTTAACGTACCCAATAAGCCATTAAAAAAATCTCGTGTCTCTGGCTCCGTAATTTCAAATGTTAAAACATTATAGGCAAGCCAATAAAAACCATATCCGATTCCAAGAAGGCTTCCTAGTAATAGTAAGTAGGTGGCTGCCTTGGTACCCGTTATTAAAACGGCAAGATAAAATAACGCCAAAAAAATAACACCTATCCTAAGGACAATCACCCTGTCAATTTTCTTTGCCCATCGCCCTGCTAAAATAAATGTTAACGGCTGCAAGACAACAATTGCGAGGTTGTAAAGGGCTAAATCTGAATACTTTCCTGTTTGTTTCCAAAGATAAATATTCACAAATGTGTTGGATAGGGCAATACTCAATGAGTATAACCCGCCAATTATTAGCAAAAGCGATAAATCTTTGGTTAATTCTACATCACCTAAAATCTTGAATTTTTTTGCCATAAAAAAAACTCCCCTTTGTATAAGGGTAGTCTTTATCTGGGCTGTGGTTCTTATTCAATATTTTAGGAAAACGAAAAAAGGCAACTCTTGGTTGCCTTTTTTCATACTATTTTATTTTGCTGCGTTGTAACGTTTAGAAACTTCATCCCAGTTTACTACATTCCAGAAAGCGCCGATGTAGTCTGGGCGTTTGTTTTGATATTTTAGGTAATAGGCATGCTCCCAAACATCAAGACCAAGAATAGGAGTTTTTCCTTCCATTAATGGAGAGTCTTGGTTAGGAGTGCTGGATAGTTCTAATTCACCGTTGTTTACAGATAACCATGCCCAGCCAGAGCCGAAACGAGTAGTTGCTGCTTTAGCGAACTCTTCTTTAAAGCTTTCAAAGCTGCCAAATTTGCTGTTAATCGCATCAGCTAATTCACCGGCAGGTGCGCCGCCGCCATTTGGAGAAAGAATTTGCCAGAATAAAGAATGGTTTGCATGTCCGCCGCCATTGTTTCGTACAGCAGTGCGCGCAGCTTCTGGAACCGCATCCAAATTAGCAATTACTTCTTCAACTGATTTAGAAAGTAATTCTTCATTACCTGCTAATGCATTGTTTAAATTTGTAACGTAAGTGTTGTGGTGTCTAGTGTGATGAATATTCATTGTTTCTTTGTCAAAATGTGGTTCAAGTGCATCTTCTGCATAAGGTAATTTTGGTAATTCAAATGCCATAATAAAATTCCTCCTATGTACGATTATTTTTTGGGCTTTAGTAATTCTTACATTTTAAGAATATTTCTAAAGCTTTAGTCTAAACATACCAAAATTTGTTCATTGTTACAAATAAAATGCTTAGCCAACACATATACAATCCCCATTGAACAAATTTTTATTCCCGTGACTTTCATAAATACATGCATGATTCATATTTCGAAAAATTGTCATGTTTCACCAAAACTGCATGCTGTCAACGATTTTTGTCATAACCCCATCAAAAAACTTCCAAATCATGTAAATAAATTATTGACATGATGTTAATAATTCATTTTAATCAAACTGAAGGGTAATAAAGGAGTGATCGTTATGCAAAAAAGCACCATGTCAATATATAGTTTAATGGTCCAATTTTTCCAAAAAAGTGAGCCAATCCAAAAATTCAAATCTGGTTCTGTTCTTTTTCAAGAAAAGGATTCGGTTGAATATGTTTACTTATTGCTTAAAGGTAGTATTGCTCTTGGGAGGGTTCACCTAAGGGGTAAGGATTTTATTTTAAAAATTTTAAACGATCGGGAATTAATTGTCGAATACCAGCTGTTTAAAGCAAATCCTCATCATCAATTTTATGCCAAAGCACTAACAGACTGTGAACTGCTTTTCATTAAAAAGGAACAATTTGAAGAATATATTTTAACAGACCCCGAAGCCATGAATGCACTTGTTGCATGGTTAAGCACAGGGTATTTAAAGGCACAAATGAAATGCCAGGACTTAATCATGAATGGAAAAAAAGGCGGTCTATACTCTATCCTCATCCGCCTATGTAATTCCTATGGGATGAAGACAGAGGGTGGAATTCTTATTGACCTGCCATTAACGCACCAGGAATTAGCTAATTTAACTTACGGTACAAGAGAAGTCATTCAACGTACCCTAAAGGATCTTCGTGAGAAAAATATTATTTCATATGAAAATCAAAAGTTTACCGTGAAAAATGTAAATTATTTAAAAGAAGAAGTAGATTGCCAAAACTGTTCATTTGAAATTTGTGGTCTTAATTAATTGATGAAAGCCGCCTTTTAGAAAAAAAGGCGGCTTTATTCTCGCCATATTTCTATAAACCATTCATCAAAGTAGTTTCAACATTATCATCCTTGTGTATAAAGGGAACACAAGCTACAATAGAATGGTGAATCTGTATAAAGGTGGTCCAGTATGAACATTTTCAAACAATTTTATAAAAGTATTTACTCTCCCAAGGATATTGCTTTATTTCGTTTTCAAGGAATTGGAAAAACCATTTTATATGTTTTTTTCCTAACTTTTATTTCTATTCTTCCGTCCGTCATTTTTTTAAGTAATGCACTTACTACCGGAATAGATTCAGCAAGATCAATTATAAAGGATGAAGCACCCGACTTTTCGATTAAGAATGGTCAGCTATCTGCAAAAACAGATGTACCGGTTACGATTAATAAAGATGATTTTACCATTATTATTGATCCAACTGGAGTTATTTCTGATTCGGATGTGGTGAATGAGGGAAATGCATTTGCCATGTTGAAGGATAAATTTGTCCTTTCATCAGGCGGCAGGGTTGATTCCTATCCATATTCAATGCTGGAAAACCTTCAAATCACAAAAAGCGATTTCCTTGATTTTATTGATACGATCAGTGGAATGAAGGGGATTATCATTCCTGTAGTATCTGTTTTTATTTATTTATTTTCAAGTGCTGCTAGCTTTATTGAGGTATCCATTTTGGCCTTGTTTGGTCTAGCTTTAAAAAATCTTTTAGGCCGAAAAGCGAATTACCGGCAATTATGGAGAATGGCCGCATACAGTGAAACCCTGCCAACCCTATTTTTCACGGTTATGGCAGCCATTAAAACATCCGTACCAAACAGCTTTATCATCAATTGGGTGGTTGCGATTATTGTCTTATACTTAGCTATTAACGAAATGCCAAAACCGAAAAAAGCGGACTAGAAAATACGCCCAAACAATTGGGCGTATTTTTTAAAAAAAGGTTCTTTTACCGAATGGACAAGCATAGGAATGTACAAACATTCCATTATGGAGGCCTGTCCGATGAAAAAGTTATTTGGTTTTCTCTTTGTCATTTTGGTTATATATGTCATTTATTTCGATTTAACTGTCGGCACCCTTCCTGCCTCCAAATCTAAGCAGGTTGATGCAAAAGTGGAGACCACTGTTACAAAGGAACATAAATCGGACATTCCTTCATTTGATGCAGAAGTACAACCTGGTGAAACCGTGATCTCGATTGTAGAGCACGAGCTAAAAAAGCCATTACCTGTTTCTATTACAGATTTAATTGAAGACTTTCGAAAATTAAATCCGGGGCAAACCCCTGAAAAAATTCAAATTGGGTCTACATATCAATTCCCTGATTACTCAAACTAAAGTGGATAGACACTTTTCTTGTCAAAATTAGTATGAGACTGATAAAATAAAGTCGGATTGATTTTTAACCATATATTCGAATTCCAATTTAAAGGAGCGAATTCCACGTGAGTGAAATTATACATCGCACAAAAACTCGACCAATTAAAGTGGGTAATTTAACAATTGGCGGGAGCAATGAAATCATTATTCAAAGCATGACAACAACAAAAACCCATGATGTTGAAGCAACTGTCGCTGAAATAAAACGACTTGAGGACGCAGGATGCCAAATTGTACGTGTTGCCTGCCCTGATGAACGCGCAGCAAATGCCATTCCGGAAATCAAAAAGAGAATTAACATACCACTGGTAGTCGATATTCACTTTGATTATAAATTAGCATTAAAAGCTATTGAAGGTGGAGCAGATAAGATCAGAATTAACCCAGGAAACATTGGGAAACGGGAAAAGGTTGAAGCAGTTGTCAAGGCAGCCAAAGAACGCGGAATTCCCATTCGAATTGGAGTAAATGCTGGCTCACTTGAAAAGAAAATTCTTGAAAAATACGGTTATCCAACCGCTGATGGAATGGTAGAAAGTGCCCTTCATCATATCAAGATTCTTGAGGATTTGGATTTCCATGATATTATTGTTTCCATGAAGGCCTCAGATGTAAATCTTGCCATTGAAGCATATGAAAAAGCTGCTCGTGCCTTCGATTATCCGTTACATTTGGGCATAACGGAATCCGGAACGCTTTTCTCTGGAACAGTAAAAAGCGCTGCAGGATTAGGAGCGATCATTAGTATGGGAATCGGAAACACACTTCGTATCTCTCTAAGTGCTGACCCTGTAGAAGAAGTAAAAGTTGCCCGAGAACTCCTAAAAGTATTTGGCCTTTCTTCCAATGCCGCGACATTGATTTCCTGTCCAACCTGCGGAAGAATTGAAATTGACCTAATTAGTATTGCAAATGAAGTCGAGGAGTATATTTCTACGATAAAGGCCCCGATTAAGGTATCTGTGCTTGGCTGCGCCGTAAACGGCCCTGGTGAAGCTCGAGAAGCCGATATTGGGATTGCCGGTGCCCGCGGGGAAGGCTTATTATTTAGAAAAGGTGAAATCGTCCGCAAGGTTCCTGAAGCAGATATGGTTGAGGAATTAAAAAAGGAAATTGATTTAGTCGCTGCGGAATATTTCCAAAAAAAAGCTGAGGAAGAAAAGATTTCGAAATAAACGTCAAGAAACCCGGTAACCAACCGGGTTTCTTTTTTTGCTCCTATTGCAAGACCTGTTAAAAAAACGGAAGGATGAAGATACCGACAACAATCGATATCACACCAATACCAATGGCCCAAGCACCAAGACCTGTGGCACCTCTGCTTCTCGCAACGAATCCTAACACAATCCCTGCAGCACCAAAAAGAATGGGCATAACAAACAGTGATAAAATCGATAGTGCTAATGCAAGGGTACCCATGCCGGTGCCGCCTGCTGTTCGTTCCCGAGAGTCATCACGTTCCCTTCTTCGTACAGTTGGAACAGGTGCAGCTATTTCTGCAGCTGTTTCTTCCCTATATGCAGAAGATTGTAATGGAACAGATGCACCAATTTCAGGAACATGCTCTTCTTTTTTCAATGAGTAGGAAGTCTTAATAGGTACTGCCACTTCAGACGCTACTTCCTCCCTGAATTCTGCGGGAGAATTGGGGATATCTTGACCAATTATTGAACTTCGAAGGGCTTCTTGCACTCTCGTGTCTCTTTCATCTGCCATCCTAATCCCTCACTTTCAGTTATAGGAGCATTAATTATTGTTTCTAGTCTTGCTCACTTTTACTATGTCAATGTTTGTCTTAAATAGGTTATTATTTCAATTACCAAAAAAATTTTCTTATAAAATAAGTACTTCATTGTTCACCCCACTTTGGTAAAATATAATGAGATACCCTAAACCGACGAAGGTGAAGACAAAATGAGAAAAAGATTTGGAATCGATATTGACGGTACCGTAACATGTCCAAAATCCATTATCCCTTTTATTAATAGAGCATTTGACATGAATATTTTGTATGAGGAAGTAAACCAGTATGAATTAACACCTTTCGTTGATGTTTCGGAAGAAGAGTTTGCAAAATGGTTTACTGAAAATGAACCAACTATTTATAAAGGGTCCCCTCCTGCAGAAGGTGCGGTGAACGTTCTCAAAAGGTGGAAAAATAATTATGACTTGTTTCTTATCAGTGCACGCGGTCCCCACTTACTAGATGTCACGGAAGAGTGGTTCTTCAATCATGGATTGACCTTTCATCATATCGAATTAATCGGCTCGCACGATAAAGTGGAAATGGTAAAAAAGCATAAGCTTGATATCTTTTTTGAGGATAAACATGATAACGCCGTCATGATTCATGAAAAGTGCCAAATACCAGTAATTTTATTTGATACACCCTATAATCAAGAGTCCATTCCTAATGGTGTCATTCGCGTAAATAATTGGAGAGAGGCCAATATATGGGTGGCAAATTGGATAAAACAGAATCAGACAAAATGTGAAGCGGCTGCCACATTCAATTAACATAAAAATAAAAAAACAGCTTGTGCCAGACACAAGCTGTTTTTTTAATGGCATTCAGGACAACGCCCATAAATCTCGAATTTATGCCCGGATATATCGTATCCCTTTAAATTTTCACTTAATCCATCCATTGGACATGTTTCAATTTCTTTTGTTTTTCCACAGTCTAGACAGATAAAATGGTGGTGATGGTGGTGTCTTGAACAAGTAAAGCGGAAATGCTTTTCACCTGATAGCTCTGTCATTTCCAATATCCCCATATTGACAAATAAAGTTAGGTTTCGATAAATGGTATCAAAGCTCAACCCCGGATAATCATCCTTTAATTGATCAAGCACCTCCTTAGCCGTTAAATATTTATCACTATCTGCAAATAATTGGAGCATATCCTCCCTTTTTCCTGTCTGTTTAAATCCATTTTCCTTTAAGTATTGAATTGCTTCATCTACGTTCACTCTGCTCCACCTCCTATTGCACTTGTTAATTTTTTATAAAAGATCGTTAAGGCTAAAATGAGAACGGCGAGCATAACAATCGTTCCACCTGGTGCAAGGTCAAGGTAATAGGCTGTAAATAGCCCGCCGAGCACAGAAATTTCACCAAAAATAACAGATAAAAAAATGGTTTGTTTAAAACCTTTAGCAATTCGAATACTAGCAGCAACCGGTAATGTCATTAGAGAGGATACTAACATAATCCCGACAATTCTCATTGAAGCAGCAATGACTAGAGCAACCATAACAATAAAAATGAAATGGATGCTTTTTGCTGCAATACCAGAGGCTTTTGCGTGTTCTTCATCAAAAGAGAGTAAAAATAGCTCTTTGTACAACATAATAATAACTAAAACAACCAAAACACTAATGACTAAAATAACCCACAAATCTGTTCGACTAACGGCGGATACACTGCCAAACAAGTAACTAAACAGGTCAGTGTTAAATCCATTTGCAAGCGAAATAAAAATAACCCCAAGCCCGATCCCACTTGAAAGAATGATTGGAATGGCTAATTCCTGATAGTGCTTATAAACTCCTCTAAGTTTTTCAATGAACAACGATCCCCCTACCGAAAAAACCATTCCCATGTAAAGAGGATTTAAGCCTGCCATCATCGCAAACTTTCTTTCAATTAGAAGGCTCGCCGCAATTCCTGCTAATGTCACATGGCTAAGGGCATCGGCAATCAGAGATAGTCTTCTAACAACAATAAAAACCCCCAGCAGCGGGGCGATAATCCCGATCATAATCCCTGTTAAGAAGGCATTTTGTAGAAATTCATAATGAAAAATTCCCTCAATCATTTTACCACGCCTCCGTGTTCATGATGGTGGGTAAGTACGTGGACATCATGGCCATAAACTTTAGATAAACCATCCCCATTAAGCTGCTCAAATTCTGCAGTTTCCCCATGAAAATGCAGATGTTTATTTAAACAGGCAACATGTGAGATCTTTTCAGAGATCGCTCCAATATCATGTGTAACCAATAACAGTGTAATTTCTCGGTTTTTATTTAACTCACCTAGCATTTGATAAAAGGAATTAACATTTTCCGCATCAACACCAACTGTTGGTTCATCAAGAATCAGAAGACTTGGTTCACTAACAAGGGCCCGGGCAATAAAAACCCTTTGCTGCTGTCCTCCGGAGAGTTCTCCAATATTTCTGTTTCTAAACCCTTTCATTCCAACAGCATCTAATGCTTCATTAACCTTTTCAGAATGTTCCTTTTTAAAAAAAGTAAATAGGCCTAGCTTTTTAGTTAAACCGCTTGCGACAACTTCAAATACGGATGCCGGAAAACCAGTATTAAAGGAATTGGCCTTTTGTGATACATAACCGATCTTTTGCCAATCTTTAAATTTATTTATATCCTGGCCAAATAAAAGGATTTCTCCTTTTTGCGGCTTTAATAAACCTAAAATTAACTTTAACAGTGTTGATTTTCCAGAGCCGTTGGGGCCAACAATCGCCAAAAAAGAGCCATCTGGTATAGTCATGTTAATATTTTCTAGGACTGTATCCTTTTCATAACGGTAGAAAAGATGGTTAACTTCAATAATAGATTTCAACATTTGTGCTCTCACCTTTAATTATAAGAATCATTCCGATTTAACTTCAAGTAGTATACAATAGGATTTTGTGATTGTAAAGGCAGAAAAACTGTTCATGATTGCTCGTCCACTCTTAAACCATTGTCACACTCCTGTTCATTCTTCATACATTAGCATGGAGGAGTGGTGAGGGTGAAAATATTTGAAAACATCATTAATCATAAAATTAACACGATAACTGCTGAAGAACTATTAAAGTATGCGGATCAGTTTAATATTGCAGTGAATCGGCAGCAAGCTAGAAAAATCACCGAATACTTACGAGGTAAAAATGTAAATATTTTTGATGACAAGGAGCGTGCAAAATTAGTAAAACAAATCGCAAAAGCAGCTGGACCGGAAACAGCACGTGAAGTAAATAAACTTTTTATGCAATTTACGAAGCAATAAGAAAGCTGTGCCCGTTTGGCACAGCTTTTTCTTATGATTGTATAATGTGATCGAGCAAATTCTCATTGAACTGCTGTTCGCGAAGCATGTTAATTTCAAATTGATATGGAGCTTTCTTGTTGTTCTTATCTTCGCCTACATAAGGAGTTTCTAGGATTTTAGGAACATCCATCAACTGTGGATGATGAACGATATGGTTAAGGGCCTTGAAGCCAATATGGCCAAACCCAATATTTTCATGGCGGTCCTTTCTCATCCCTACAGCATTCTTACTATCATTAATATGAAGTACTTTTAATTTATCGAGGCCAACAATCTTATCAAACTCATTTAAAACACCGTCAAAGTCTTCGACAATATTATAGCCTGCATCATGTGTATGGCATGTATCAAAGCAAACGGACAGCTTATCACTATAGTTAACGCCATCCATAATCATCGCCAATTCCTCAAACGATTTTCCACATTCTGAACCTTTACCGGCCATTGTTTCCAAAGCGATTTGAACCTGTTCCTTACCAGTTAATACTTCATTCAAGCCCTCGATGATTTTCTTAATTCCAGCTTCGGTACCTGCCCCTACATGCGCACCGGGGTGAAGAACGATTTGTTTTGCTCCAATCGCCTCAGTTCTTTCAATTTCACTGCGAAGGAACCTTACCCCCAATTCAAAGGTAGCTGGATTGGTGGTATTGCCAATATTGATGATATAGGGAGCATGGACAACAATTTCTGAAATCCCGTTCGCCTCCATATGTCTTCTCCCTGCTTCAATGTTCAGGTCTTCAATTTTCTTTCTTCTTGTATTTTGCGGTGCCCCCGTATAGACCATAAACGTATTGGCGCCATATGAGACGGCCTCCTCACTTGCTGCTAACAGCATATTCTTTCCGCTCATGGAAACGTGTGAGCCAATTTTCAGCATCCGTTTTCTCTCCCTTCACCCATTATTTCTTTCTTTGATCTATTCTCCGCTGCCGTTTTTTAATTTTATCCATTTCCCACTGCATTTTCTTTTTATAGCCAGGTTTTACCTTCTGCGGTTTTTTCACCAATGACTTAGCTTTCTTATCTGCCTCATCCTCTTTCCTTACCCGCGTCTTTCTCTTATTTCGTTCATCCGCTTCAGAAAATTCACCTTTTTTAAGATCCACATACTTAAACTGAATCCCCATTTTTTCTAAACGATTTAAGGCATCTTCATCGGAAATATCATAAACCGTTAGGGCAATTCCTGAATTTCCGGCTCTCGCAGTTCTCCCCACCCGATGGATATAAAAATCTAGATCAGATGGGAGTTCATAATTAATAATGTGGCTGACACCCTCTATATCAATCCCTCTTGATGCAAGATCGGTAGCAACGATATATTGGTATTCCAAATCTTGAATCTGCTTCATCATTTTTTTCCGTTCACGTGGGTTTAAATCTCCATGGACACGGCCAACCTTTAAACCTTTCTCATTTAAAAAGTAGGCTACCTCTTCCGCCATCTTTTTTGTATTGGTAAACACAATGGCTAGATAGGGATTGTAAGAAATTAATGCATCATGAACAAGTTGTTTTTTATTGCGATGTCTTGATGGCAACAGATAATGCTCTAAATTTTCCGCTGCTTTTCTTTTTGATTCAATTTGAATCGTCTTTGGATTTTCCATATATTTTTTAAGAAACGGTTTTAACTTTTCAGGAATGGTAGCTGAAAACACCAGGATCTGCAGTTTGTCCGGCATTTTAGCTGCAATCTGATCCACATCTTCAATAAATCCCATATCAAGCATCATATCAGCCTCATCAACGACAAGAATATCCGCTGTATGAATGAAAAGAGCTTGCTCAATCATAAGATCTTTAATTCTTCCAGGGGTTCCAACAACAATATGTGGCTGTACTTTCAATTTTTCGATCGTGCGCTGCTTGTCTGTTCCACCAATATAGCATCTCGTCATGATTGGACTTTCTGGACTGCATTGCTCCGTAACCTTTAAGATCTGTTTATAGATCTGTGATGCTAACTCCCTAGTTGGTGCCGTAATGACCGCTTGTACCTCTTGGCGTTTTGGATCTATTTTTTCAAGGATCGGCAGCACATAGGCAAATGTTTTCCCTGTTCCAGTCTGCGATTGACCAATGGCACTTTCCCCTTTTAATACTAACGGGATCATCCGTTCTTGAATTTCAGTCGGCTCAAAAAATCCAAACTGATTTAGGGATTCTATAATAAACGGTTGAAGCTTAAAACGTTCAAATCGATTTTCTTTCATATAATGGCTCCTTATTTTAAAAATATCTATTGACTATGGAGTAGTTTTCTTCCCTTAGCAAGAGCTTCCACTTTTATTTCCATCATGTAATTATAGTAAAGTTTCACCTAAATAACCAGCTAACTATCCTTTAATTCTCATCTTTTACTTTTCAGCCACTTTTTAAAACGAAAAATAGTTTTTTCCTTGTGTGGAATACCTAAACCAAATTAGGTTACCTGCATATTTTAAAGTATGAGGGAAAGGTGAAAGGAGGTCATGGGTATGCAGCCTAGACCAGGAATGCCCATGCAAGGCAGGATGGGGTCAGGCCTATTTGGCGGAAGAGGGCCAATGATGGGACCTAGGGCAAATCCATTTGGCGGGGGCGGCTCAATGATGAGACCGCCAGGGGGCTTATTTGGTGGTGGCGGCTCAATGATGAGACCGCCAGGGGGCCTATTTGGCGGTGGAAATCAAATGATGCGGCAAATGATGGGAGCCTCCCAAATGAACAGGGGCGGCGGTGGTTTACTTTCGAAAATTCTTGGAAGAGGAACTCAAGCTGGCGGCCCGGGAGGACTTATGGGAATGTCAGGGGCAGGAAGAGCAGCAGGAGGTGGCGGCGGCTTACTCCAATCCTTAAGTAATCCAGGTGGACTATCAGGAATTTTAAATAATACCCAGAATGTATTAAAAACTGCCCAATCCATTGGTCCGATGGTTCAGCAGTATGGGCCAATTGTCAAGAATCTTCCTGCGATTTGGAAGATGTATCGCGGCTTCAAAAATGCCTCAAAAAGTTCGGATTCCGCTTCAGATGAAAAGACGAAAAAGACTGAACCTGCAGCAGAAGAATCTTCCAGCAATGAATCAACTGAAATTCGGACTTCATCTAAAAATACCAGCCGGAAAAAGATTCAAAATTCAAGTTCCAGTTCTCAAAAAAGAAGTCAGCAGCAAAGTTCTAAGCGTAGTAATTCCTACCAAAAAGGCAGCTCGAGACCTAAAATGTATATATGAGAGAAGAATGCCGGGAACCCCGGCATTCTTTAATTTTTCTGAAAAATCCATGTATCTTTGAATTATATCTATTAGTTTTATATAATAAAATACATAGACTACTAATAATGTCTTTTAGGGGGACTTCATATATGCAAATAATCAAAATTTCACCACGCGGATACTGTTATGGTGTAGTGGATGCTATGGTCATCGCAAGAAATGCCGCGTTAGATAAATCGCTGCCTCGTCCCATCTACATTTTAGGGATGATCGTTCATAATAAACATGTTACGGATGCCTTCGAGGAAGAAGGGATCATAACCCTTGACGGAAAGAATCGTAAAGATATTCTCGATAAGGTAGATTCAGGTACTGTTATTTTCACCGCTCATGGTATCTCACCAGAGGTGCGTGAAATTGCGAGAAAGAAAGGTCTTGTAACAATTGATGCTACATGCCCTGATGTGACAAGGACGCACGACTTGATTGAAGAAAAAACAAAAGAAGGCTTTCAAGTCATTTATATTGGTAAGAAAGGTCATCCTGAACCAGAAGGTGCTGTTGGGGTAGCTCTAGGCATGGTTCATCTTGTTGAAACTCCTAGCGACGTAGAAGCATTAACGGTTGAGAGTGACAAACTCATTGTTACAAATCAAACCACTATGAGCCAATGGGATGTTTCCGATACAATGAAAAAAGTGCAGGAAAAATATCCTCATGTCGAGGTTTATAATGAAATTTGTCATGCGACACAAATACGCCAAGAAGCAGTAGCAGAGCAAGCAACCGCAGCAGACGTGACCATTGTTGTCGGTGATCCAAAAAGCAATAACTCCAATCGCTTAGCACAAGTTTCAGAGGAAATTGCCGGAACGAAAGCGTATCGCATTGCCGATATTACCGAACTAGAAATTGATTGGATTAAGGATGCCAAAAATGTCGCTGTAACATCCGGTGCCTCTACACCGACCCCAATTACAAAAGAAGTTATTACATTCCTTGAACAATTCGATCCAAATAACGAAGCAACATGGGAACGTAGTAAAAAGGTTCAACTTAGCAGGATCTTACCTAAAGTGAAAAAAACTGAAGAATAAGTTTAAAAAGAACCGCGTCTGATGATGATAAGACCGGTTCTTTTTCTTATACAAATTGAAATGGGTCTGTATTAACTTCAGAAGGAAAAATCTCAACTTCATAGCCAGATTTCTGGCACAGCTTTTGCAATGTCGCTGTCAGCCCTTTTTTCATTACCTTCTCTACGTTATGCCCCGGGTCAATCATATTCAATCCCTGCATCATCGCATCATGGGCAGTGTGATAATAAATATCCCCTGTTACATACACATCCGCCCCATTAAACTTGGCATTCATGAAGTATTTATTTCCATCTCCGCCTAATACTGCAACCTTTTTAACCTTTGTGGTTAAATCTCCCACTACCCGTACTTTATCTACCTCAAGGGCTGTTTTCACCTTTTCAGCAAATTCTCCTAAAGTCGTTTCACTAACCTTGCCGATTCTTCCAAGCCCGAGTACTTCTCCTTTGTTTTCCAATGGGTATACATCATAGGCCACTTCTTCATATGGATGCGCTTTGATCATCGCTGTAATTGCTTTTTTTACAAGCGGCTCAGGAATGATCGTCTCAATCCGGACTTCATCCACTTCTTCTAACTTCCCTGCTTGACCCAAGAAAGGGTTCGTATGATCTCCAGGCAAAAACCTGCCTGTTCCATTTGCCGAGAAAGAACAATGACTATAATTGCCGATAAATCCTGCTCCTGCATTGCCAAGGACCTTTCTGATTTCCTCTGCGTGGCTGGCAGGGACAAAAACAACTATTTTCTTTAGCTTTGTTTCATATGTAGGCACAAGGACCTCTGCATCTTCTAACCCTAACGCCTCTGCCAGCAAGTCATTAACGCCGCCCTTTGCAACATCAAGGTTGGTGTGGGCGGCATAAACAGTGATATCATGTTTTACTAATTTTTCAATCATTTTCCCCTGTACCGTATCTGTTAGCAAATTTTTAAGCGGACGGTAAATAATTGGATGGTGGGCAATGATAAGCTGGACATTTTTTTCAATCGCCTCATCAATCACATTTTCCAGTACATCAAGGGCGATCATAATCCGTTCTACCTTTTTGTTTAAGCGGCCGACCTGCAAGCCAACCTTGTCGCCTTCCATTGCCAGTCCTTTCGGTGAAAACTGTTCAAATAGTTGGATGATTTCATGACCATTAGGATTCTTCATTTTCCAAGACCTCCTCTACTAACTTTAACTTATTTAGCAGTTCATGCCTTTTTTCAATCGTTTCGCCCGTTTCTGATGCCCCTTTGAGAGCCTCGTAAATACGCTGCCAATTATTCCTTTCCATTGTCCATTTTTGCTTAAAGGCATCTCCCTTTTTTTCCATCAAGAACGGGCCAAATAAAAGCCCCATCTCCATATTTTCTCCATATGGTTTATTCGGATTTCCCTTTTCAGCAACTAATATTTCATAAATTTTTCCATCTTCTGTGATAATTTCTTCGTCAATCAGTTCCCAATTATTTTCCAATAGCCACTCTCGAATAGAAATCGCGCTGATATTCGGTTGTAAAATAAGGCGCTTAACAGAATTTAGTTTGTTTTTTCCATTTTCCAATATGCTGGTAATCAACGCGCCGCCCATTCCAGCGATCGTAATACAATCTACTTCCTCGTTCTCGATGACCTCAAGTCCATTTCCCATACGAACGGAAATCATTTCAGTTAGTCCTTCTGATTGGACATTGCCTTTTGCAGATTGATATGGACCATCTGCTACTTCACCAGCCACAGCAAAGGTGATCCCATTATTCTTCGCTAAATAACAGGGTAAATAAGCATGATCTGAACCAATATCCGCTATTTTCGAGCCAATTGGTACATATTTTGCAACTGTTGCTAACCGGGTTGATAATCTTTCCGAATTCAAAAATAACACCACTCTTTATTCTTACTTATTATGTATAGTATATAAAAGGATCCTTCACAGATGCAAAGGACCCTAGGGTAAAATAATATAGCTTTTTACTTTATTTTAGAAACCCAATCTGCCATTGCGTCCACTTGCTCAGCCGGTACAAGACCTTTAGGCATACCAGTTCCTTTACCATTATTAAGAATGTCCTTAACCTCATCCTTTGATAAACCTGTGTTTTTTAATGATGGACCAACGACGCCTTGGTATTGATCACCATGGCAGGCGATACAAGTTGATTTATAAATGTCTTCAGGATTAGATGAAGCCACCTCTGTTGTTTTCTCTCCGCCTTTTTCTCCGCCATTCTCTTTGGCGACTTCCTTCATATCACCAAGTCCTTTGAATGACAAGATAAACACAAGGACAATACCAAAAACAAAGATGATAATGTACGGAATTACCGGATTTCGATTCATGATTTAACCTCCCTATGTACGTACCTCGTAAATTAAATAACCTATACTTGCAAACAACTTCTATTTTACTTGAAAATGAACAGAAGGAAAAGCCCTAAACTTATTTTATCACTATAATCTTTGTAAAAAGAAAAAAGAGGCCACATAAAATTTTTTGTTCAGCCTCTTATTAGCTTTCCCTATTTATTTGTTAACAACCAATTAATCGTGAAATAACCATTCTTTGAACTTCCGATGTCCCCTCACCAATTTCAAGCAGCTTTGCATCACGCATCATTCTCTCCACATGATATTCCCTCATATAGCCGTATCCTCCATGAATTTGTACGGCTTGGTCTGTCACTTCCATACAAATTTCTGAAGCATATAGCTTACACATGGCAGCTTCCTTAGAAAACGGTCTTCCCTGGTCTTTTAACCATGCTGCTTTGTACACCATATTTCGTGCTAATTCAATTTTCATCGCCATATCCGCAAGTTTAAACTGAATTGCTTGGAAGGAGGAAATCGATTTGCCAAATTGCTTCCGTTCCTTTGCATAGGCAAGGGCCTTTTCATACGCTCCTTGAGCAATCCCTACAGCCATAGCGCCAATCCCGATACGTCCACCATCAAGTGTAATTAAAAACTGTCTAAAGCCCTCTCCTCGCTTTCCTAAGAGGTTTTCGACAGGTACACTTACATTCTCTAATACAAGTTCGGTCGTATTTGATGAATTCAAGCCCATTTTTTCATAATTATCGATGACTGTAAATCCAGGTGCATTTGTTGGGACGATGATGGCACTAATTTCTTTTTTCCCATCTATTTCACCAGTCACAGCGGTTATGGCTAAATGCTTTGCAAAGCTGGCATTGGTAATAAAACATTTATTCCCATTAATAACAAATTCATCGTTTATTTCTTTAGCAGATGTTCTTGTACCGCCTGCATCTGAACCGGCATTAGGTTCCGTTAATCCAAAGGCCCCGAAAGATTCTCCAGTACAAATAGGAGTTAAATATTTTTGTTTTTGCTCCTCCGTACCAAACAAATAGAGTGGTGCCCCTCCTAAAGAAATATGGGCAGAGTAAGTTATTCCAGTCGAGCCGCATACCCTGCTTAATTCTTCTACAACAATAGCAAAGCTAACCGTATCTGCTCCCGCTCCGCCGTATTCTTCCGGAAAAGGCAGCCCCATTATCCCCATTTCTGCCAGCTTCTTAAATATCCCTACAGGAAATTGCTTCGTTCGATCACGGTCCAAAGCACCAGGTGCAACTTCTTCATCAGCAAACTGGTGTATTGTTCGTTTAATCATTTCTTGTTCAGAAGTTAAATCAAAATTCATGTCCATCCCCCCAGAGTAACTTTGTATACGCTTTCTTTTTAATTATAAGAGAAATTGTCTAAATTTCTCAACATTTAAAAATATTTAAAAAGAAATAAAAACCAAATGGATATTTGCAAAATGAGAGACAATTCAGTAAAATAGAGGAAAATAAAGAAAGTGCTTTCATTTTACTCAATGGGATAGCCGCTTCTACAAAAAAAAATAGTCTACTCCCGTTAAGAAGTAAACTATTTTGTCATTGTATCCTATTCTAAGAAATCTTTTAAGCGTTTGCTGCGGCTTGGGTGACGTAATTTACGTAATGCCTTTGCTTCAATTTGGCGAATCCGTTCACGGGTTACACCAAAAACTTTACCGACTTCTTCAAGGGTGCGAGTCCGGCCATCATCAAGTCCAAAACGCAGACGGAGGACATTTTCTTCACGATCAGTTAAAGTATCAAGCACATCTTCCAGCTGCTCTTTTAATAATTCGTAGGCAGCATGCTCTGAAGGGGATGTTGCATCTTGATCTTCAATAAAATCTCCGAGGTGTGAGTCATCTTCTTCACCAATCGGTGTTTCAAGTGAGACTGGTTCTTGGGCAATTTTTAAAATTTCCCTTACCTTATCAGGTGTTAAATCCATATCTTCACCGATTTCTTCCGGTGTTGGTTCGCGGCCAAGATCCTGAAGTAATTGACGCTGAACACGAATAAGCTTATTTATCGTTTCAACCATGTGCACAGGAATTCGAATCGTTCTTGCCTGGTCAGCAATTGCACGAGTTATTGCTTGACGAATCCACCATGTTGCGTAAGTACTGAATTTGAATCCTTTTCGGTAATCAAATTTCTCAACGGCCTTGATTAGACCCATATTACCTTCTTGGATAAGATCAAGAAATAGCATTCCACGGCCCACATAGCGTTTTGCTATACTTACGACAAGGCGAAGGTTTGCCTCAGCAAGGCGTCGTTTTGCTTCTTCGTCGCCTTCCTCAATCCGGTTGGCCAGCTTAATTTCTTCTTCAGCAGAAAGCAAGTCAACACGGCCAATTTCTTTTAAGTACATGCGAACTGGATCATTAATCTTAACTCCCGGTGGAACGCTTAGATCGTTTAAATCAAATTCTTCGTCATCTTCTTTTGCTAATTTTTTAACATCCGGATCTTCTTCTTCATTATCACCGACCAACTCAATTCCTTGATCGCCTAGAAATTCTAAGAATTCATCCATTTGCTCAGATTCTAATTCAAAATTAGCCAGCTTTTCAGCAATATCATCATAGGCAAGGACACCGATTTTTTTACCCAGCTCAGTTAACTGGTCTTTTACTTGTTCAAGGGTTAATTCGTTTTCAACCGCTTTTGAACGGGCTGATTTTTCAGCAGCCATATGTCCCCCTCCTTCCAGAATCAAAAACACTTAAAATGGGATTTAAAGCAATTTACGCAATTGATTTATTTCACCAGCAATAATTGCTGCTTTATGAAAGTCACTTTGTCGATCCGCTTCTTTTAGTTCTACTTCTTTTTCTTTTATCTTTAACACTTTTTGATAATTCAACACCTGTTTGATATAATCCGTTAATTCTTGGTTGCTTATTTCATCATTTATGGAAATCATTTCAATGTTTGCAACCATTCTTCTAAGATTATCATCTTGAATATAGGTAATAAATGCGCTGCTATCTGGTTCCAGATGGTCCTCATAAAATGCTAACAGATATGTTATTATTGCCTGATGTTCATCAATATTAAACGTGTTTCCTGCAAGTAATTCCTGAACCTTATATGCCACATCGCGATTTTTAAGCATGTGAGCAATTAAACACCTTTCGGCCGCATAATGTGCGGGCTTTAATTCCTCCGCTTTTTTTTGGATCACCAAGGGTTTATGTTCAGGTTCATTTTTCCCATTTGACCTTCTTTTTTCAGCAAAGAACATCTGCTTTTGCTGCTGTTGTAATGCATCTAGCGATAGCGAAAATTCTGTTGCAAGCTGCCGTAAATAATGATCTCTTTCAACAGCTTTGTCCAAATGGCTGATTTCTTTGATTATCACTTCGATATATGCAAGCCGTTCTCCTTCATTCTGAAGGTTTTTTCCTCTTCGAAAGTAAAGAAATTTAAATGCCATCCAGGTTAAACTTGCACCAATCACTTCATTACGGAATTTATCAGCGCCATTCTTTTTGATATATTCATCAGGATCCTGTCCATCAGCCATCATGGCTACTTTAATTTGAAATCCCGCATTGTGAAGATGGTTACCTGCGCGGTATGCAGCTTCAATACCAGGTTTATCGGAATCATAACAAATGGTTAGGGATTGAACGCTTTGACGTAAAAGAGCTATATGTTCATCTGTCAAGGATGTCCCCATTGTGGCAATCCCATTCTCCACCCCAGACCGGTCCGCTGCTATACAATCGGCAAATCCCTCAAATAAAACCGCATGTTGTAATTTTTTTATACTTGGTTTAGCCAAATGATAATTATATAAAATTTTACTTTTATTAAAGATTGCCGTTTCGGGACTATTTAAATATTTTGGCTCATCATGCCCTAGTGATCTCCCTGAAAAAGCAATCGTATTACCATGTCGGTCAAAAATGGGAAACATAATTCGATCCCTGAATCGATCGAAAAACGTCCCGTCCCTTTCTCGTTTGATAATTAATCCGGCTTTTTCCATCCATTCAGGTGAAAAATCCCTTTTAGAAAGGAATTTACAAACAAAATCCCATGAATTTAATGAATAGCCAATTTGAAACTTATCAATCGATTCTCGGGTAAATCCTCTTCCAAGTAAATACTCTAAGGCATGCTGACCTTCTTTTGTATTTACAAGTAAGTGATGGTAAAATTTCCGTAAAAGCTCGTGAGCATCAAGCATGGATTGAAGCTCATGGGAAACCTTTTTTCCACCATGTGTTGAAGATAAATTAATTTCAAGGTCGATATTTACCTTCGCCGCTAATTTAATGGCTGTCTCCTGGAATGATATTCCTTCAAGCTCCATTAAAAAAGAAAATACATTTCCCCCAGCTCCGCAGCCAAAGCAATGGAAAATTTGTTTGTCAGGTGATACCGAAAATGACGGGGTGCTTTCTCCATGGAAAGGACATAATCCGAAGTAATTTCGCCCCTGTTTTTTCAGTTGAACATAATCGCTGATTACCTCGACAATATCAACAGCCTGACGAATTTGATCAATCTTATCTTCGGCAATACGGTCTGCCATGAAAACAACTCCATTTGTACTACTAGGTATTCGGCAGGCAATCATTAAATTCCTGCAAATTTCGACAAAATTTTAGGTAAATATGTACTTTTGTCGTTCACACAAAGATCTAAGGAAACAATAAAAAAATTTCAACGAAAAATTCGGAAGTAATTTCGACAATTTCTTCTTTTACGGTGCAAGTATCTGCATCGACAAAAATAGCCGTTTTGCCTTTTACATAAGTATTAATTCTACATCACTCCGCATATTCCTTCTTTAAGAGTTACTTTTTATAAAAGGATTTATGTCGAATTTTTTTTAAGGGGCTGCCTTGACATCTAACAATAAATAGTTTATTCGTTCCCATGCAACTCTAAACCTAAAAAGATATATTTTTATCACAATTTTTTATTATAGTATATTCATTATCATTTTGCCATAACTTTTTCTCTGAACATGCCCACTTTTTACATTGAAAAAACACATAATCAAATGATTATGCGCTATAGTCTGCCCTTTTGAATATAATTTAAGATGACATTCGCCGTCTCTTCGACTGCTTTATTGGTAACATCGATTACTGGACAATTTATTTTCTTTACGATCTTTTCAAAGAAAGTTAATTCTTCTTTAATTCTTTCGATATTCGCATAACTGGCTTGATCATTCAATCCAAGAGAAATTAATCGTTCCCGTCTAATATTGTTTAACTTTTCCGGGCTAATTTTCAACCCAAAGCATTTTTCGATTGGAACCTTATATAGTTCTTCCGGCGGGTCCACTTCTGGAACAAGAGGGACATTTGCCACTTTTAACCGTTTATGGGCCAAGTACTGTGATAACGGCGTTTTAGATGTTCTTGATACCCCGATTAAGACAATATCTGCCTTTAAAAGCCCTCTTGGATCGCGGCCATCATCATATTTCACCGCAAATTCAATGGCTTCTACCTTTTTAAAATAATCCTCATCAAGCTTTCTCACGAGGCCCGGTTCACATAAAGGTGTTTTTCCGGTAAAAATCTGAATTTGGTCCATGAGCGGCCCAAGCAAATCTACTGCAATGATCCCTTCCTCATCTGCTTTTTCCTTCAAATATGTACGCATTTCAGGTTTAACTAGTGTAAAGGCCATCATGCCTTTATCATGCGAAACAAGTGATAACACTTCATCAATATGTTCCTTATCCTCAACATAGGGAAATCTCTTTAAGGTCATTCCAGAACCATTAAATTGGCTAATCGCCGCTTTCGTCACTAATTCAGCTGTCTCCCCGACTGAATCAGATACAACATAAATGATAGGCAAACTCATTCTCCCTCAACAGCTCCTTTTTCAAATATATTTTTACTCGTCACCTAACGAAACAAAGGCTTTAGTGATATTCGTTTTCGTTATTCTGCCAATTACCTCGTAACCTTTTTCTGATTTTTTAACAACAGGCAAGGCATCTATTTGTTTTTCAATTAATTTCTTGGCAATATCGATTAATAAATCTTCCCGTTCACACATGGTTATGTTTGGCATCCTAGTCATAATAATATTGACAGGAATACTTGAAAGCTCCTGCTTTCCAATACTGGCTCTCAGCAAATCTTTTCGTGAAAGGACCCCAACGAGGCTTGAGTATTGGTCAACTACAAATAATGTTCCTACATCCTCAAGAAACATCGTGCAAATAGCATCGTAAACGGAAACATTTTCATTTACGACAACTGGAATGGATTGATAATCCTTTACATAGATTTTCTGCAGATTTTCCGTCAGTAACTGTGCTCCCGATTTCCCCGTATAAAAATAGCCGACACGTGGTCTTGCATCTAAAAAACCAGCCATCGTTAAAATAGCAAGGTCCGGCCTTAACGTCGCCCTGGTCAAGCTTAATTTGTCAGCTATCTGCTCTCCTGTAATGGGACCATTTTCTTTTACTATTTGCAAAATATGCTCCTGGCGTTTAGTCAGTTCGATTGTCCTCACCACCTTAAAATATCCATCAACAAAAATTAATTAATCTTAGGAATATTATATACCACATAGTATTTCAATTCCATCTATAGAAAAAGGTACGGGAATCCGCACCTTTTAGATGTTTAATATACCATTTTTTCTTGTAAAAAGCTGACAAGGTCTGCAATTGGAACACGTTTTTGTTCCATTGTGTCCCGGTCGCGAACAGTAACCATGTTGTCTTCTTTTGAATCAAAGTCATACGTGATACAGAACGGCGTTCCAATTTCATCATGGCGGCGGTACCGTTTACCGATTGAACCAGCTTCATCATAATCCACTGTGAAGTATTTTGATAATGAAGCAAAAACCTCTCTTGCCTCATCAGACAGCTTTTTCGATAACGGAAGGATGGCCGCTTTAAATGGTGCCAGCGCAGGGTGGAAATGCATCACCGTTCTTGACGTACCATCTTCTAGCTGCTCTTCATCATAGGCATCGATCAAAAATGCAAGCGTTACCCGATCAGCACCAAGCGATGGCTCAATACAGTATGGCACATACTTTTCATTCGTTTCCGGATCAAGGTAATGGAAATCCTCACTTGAAAACTCCATATGTTGTTTCAAATCATAATCCGTTCTGGAAGCAACACCCCATAGTTCGCCCCAGCCAAACGGGAACTTAAATTCAAAATCAGTTGTTGCATTACTATAGTGTGATAGTTCATCTTCAGAATGATCGCGAAGCCTTAAATTTTCCTTCGTAAGACCTAATGATAGTAACCAGTTTTCCGCAAAATTCTTCCAATAATCGAACCATTTAAGTTCCTCACCAGGTTTACAGAAAAATTCAAGTTCCATTTGTTCAAACTCTCTTGTTCGAAACGTAAAATTCCCCGGGGTAATTTCATTACGGAAGCTTTTTCCAATTTGTGCGATCCCAAACGGCAATTTCTTTCTCATTGTGCGCTGTACATTTTTAAAGTTAACAAAAATCCCCTGTGCTGTTTCCGGACGAAGAAAGATTTCATTCGTGCTTGATTCTGTTACCCCTTGGAAGGTTTTAAACATTAAATTGAATTGACGAATCCCGGTAAAATCATGACTTCCGCAATCAGGACAGGCAATGTTATGTTCTTTGATCAACTCTTCCATTTTTTCAAATGGCAGGCCGTCTACCACCATTTCCATTCCTTTTTCATCAAGTGCATTTTCAATTAATTTATCAGCACGATGGCGTGCTTTACAATTTTTACAGTCAATCATTGGATCATTAAAGTTCCCGATATGTCCCGATGCTTCCCATGTACGCGGGTTCATCAGGATACTTGCATCCAAGCCGACATTGTAAGGCGACTCTTGAACGAATTTTCGCCACCAAGCCTGTTTTATATTATTTTTAAATTCAACGCCTAACGGGCCGTAATCCCAAGTGTTTGCAAGACCTCCGTAAATCTCTGAGCCCGGAAAAATAAATCCTCTGTGCTTGGCATGTGAAACAATTTGATCCATTGTTACTTTCATTACTACTCGCTCCTCTTCTTTAGAAAAATAAAAAACTCCCGTCCCTATGCTATAAAAGCATAGGGACGAGAGTTACCCGCGGTTCCACCCTATTTGCTGCAAAATAGCAGCCTCCTTGAAGCGTGTTTCATCAACACGCGATTGCTCAGGAACGCCTTCGTTAGGACCCTATACCCTAGCTCACACCATCCTAGGTTCGCTTTTATAGAGATGACCAAGTACTACTTTCCGTCACAGCAATTATTGTATTAAACAGAATTTTAACCAAAACTCCCGCCATTGTCAACATCGCTTTTATAAGAGATTGCGAAACTGATCCATGGAATTAAGAAATTTCTTTGATTTAAGATGAAGACCTGAATACTCTTCATAGTAAGCCGTAATTATTTTTTTTAGCTCTTCTTTCGTTTCGGTTTTAACTGTTATATTTCCTAACCTAGAAAGATCAAAATAATAAAATAACCGTAATAATTTAACCGTAGCTGGTGATAATTTAAAATGGTACGGATCTTTTGGAAGACATCGATGGCAGATAAATCCGCCTTCACGAATGGAAAATGAAAAATGTCCGTCTGTAAGGCCGCAAACGGAACATTGATTTAAGATTGGATATAATCCCATTACATTCAACATTTTCATCTCATAAATATTCATCAGAATATCTGGATCAAAGCCTTCATTCATGTAATTCAATGTTTGATAAAGCAATTCATAATGATATGGATTTGGTTTTTTTTCCTCCGTACATTTATCGGTTAGTTCAACAATATAACTAGCATAAGCAGTTAAAAAAATGTCTTCACCAATCGAACGCAATGAAGTAGCAATTTCACCCTGCTGCAGGCTTCCTAAACCAGTCCCTCTTTGTACAAGATAATATCCGTGGGTAAAAAGCTGGGTAATGGAGGAAAGACGGCTGTTCGGCTTTTTGGCTCCCCGTGCCATAACGCCAACCTTTCCCCATTCCCTTGTGTATAAGGTTACAATTTTATTGGTTTCACCATAATCTGTTGTTCTAATGACGATGCCTTCACACTTCTGAAGCATTAAAAGTCACCTTCTTAAGTCGTGCGAAAGACTTGCTTATGAAACGGGAAAATCAATTTGTGCTAGCTCTTCATTCAGATTTCCGGGTATTTCTTGGTTTTCCTTCTCAAGCTCTTTGAAGAGAAGATATGTGTCAATATTACCTGTCTGGAGGAATACTTTCCACGTAAAATCCATCATCGAAAACCCCACCTTTCATTATTTAGACTAGCCTTTAAGTTAATCCCAAACCTTACAATTATCATAGCCTGCCTTTGCCAAAATCATAAGACGAAATATTTGTTAATGTTGTCCATGCATATTCTTGTAGCCAAGATAATATTTTAATTAGGGTTATTAATTAGTATTCATCTTCATTAAAGCCATAATCACGAAGCTGGGACATCTTATTACGCCAATCCTTCTGGACTTTAACCCAAAGCTCTAAAAATACCTTTGACCCGAGGAGATTTTCAATATCAACACGGGCTCTTTTTCCGATTTCTTTCAACATACTACCTTGTTTGCCAATAATAATACCCTTTTGTGAATCTCTCTCAACAATCACAGTAGCCATGACATGAATAATATCTTTACCCTCTCGCCGTTCCATTTTGTCCAGCACAACAGCCAAAGAATGTGGAATTTCTTCTCTTGTTAAGTGCAGGGCTTTTTCCCTTATCAGCTCTGTAATGATAAAGCGTTCTGGATGATCGGTTACCTGATCAGCAGGATAATATTGCGGACCCTCAGGTAAAAAGGATTTTATTTGTTCTAATAGTCGTTCGACATTATTTCCTTCAAGTGCAGAAATTGGCACAATTTCTTTAAAGGCGTATTTTTCTTTATACGAATCAATAATAGGGAGCAATTCATCTGGATGGATTTGATCAATTTTATTAATAACAAGAAAAATTGGGGTGTTTACGGTCTGGAATTTTTCAAGAATAAATTCTTCCCCACGTCCAAATCCTTCTTCGGCATTTACCATAAATAAAATCAAATCAACTTCTTTTAGTGTGTTTTGTGCAACCTTCATCATAAAGTCGCCTAATTTATGTTTTGGTTTATGGATACCTGGTGTATCAATAAAAATCATTTGAGCATCAGGAAGTGATAACACACCTTGAATTTTATTTCGAGTTGTTTGTGGTTTATCACTCATAATAGCAATTTTCTGACCAATCACTCGATTTAGAAAAGTGGATTTTCCTACATTTGGTCTGCCGATAATAGAAATAAACCCTGATTTGAATCCGTTTTCATTCCCATTATTCAGCATGTAAATCCTCCGGCGAAAAGGCACCAGGCAATAGTTCTTCAACAGTGATTTCTAGAATATCCCCTTTAAGATTTGTTAATACCACTTTCATATCTCGAGGGCATAGTTCAGAAATTACTTGTCGGCATGCACCACAAGGGGAACATGGGCGCTCTGTATCAGCAACAACGGCGAGCATTTGAAAATCCCGATCACCATGTGAATAAGCACTAAATAGGGCGGACCGTTCTCCACAGTTACACATACTGTACGCGGCATTTTCAATATTACAGCCATGGTATACCTTTCCATCTGTTGTTAACAATGCTGCTCCTACTCCAAACTTGGAATATGGAACATAGGCTTTATCTCTTGCCATTTTTGCTTCTTCAATTAATTGTTCAATGTTCACAAATCTTCTTCCCTTCCAGCAAGAATCTGCTGTTTCTTTATTTTACCTCAAAAACAAGAGAAAATCATTACTTGCAACAAAAAAGTAATATAAAATTTTAAAAAATTGGAATTTTCTCATAAATCAACTTGTCTTCAAATTAAGCTGATTAAGTCATTTTACCGAATTAGCAAATCTATTTCAAATCAATAAGGAAAATTTTATATTCTTGACTAAAAAAGCTTTAGGACGTAAGGCGAAAAGATGACAATTCCAATTACAACCGAAAGAATAGCATAAACTAAGACAGCTCCAGCTGCCAAATCCTTTGCTTGTTTTGCAAGGGGGTGAAACTCGGTGGTAATGAGATCCACCACCCGTTCGATCGCTGTGTTCATCAATTCTAAGGCAAACATCCCCCCAATTGCGAAAAGGACGAAAACCCACTCTACTTTTGTAATTGAAAAGGAAAAGGAACCAATTACCACAATTATCGAGACTATGAAATGGAACCGCATATTTCTTTCCATTTTGAGTGCTGTCAAAATTCCCGTGAAGGCAAACACAAAGGTTTTCATGAATGGGAAAGGCTTATCTTGTGAGTCCATAACCGTTTAAAATTTCCTTTTGCAATGTAAACATTTCCTTTTCATCTTCCTCTGTCATGTGGTCATAGCCTAACAAATGGAGGAATCCATGAACTGCAAGAAACCCAAGCTCTCTTTCAAAAGAATGGCCATATTCTGCTGCTTGTTCCTTTGTTCTTGGTATCGAAACAATAATATCCCCCAAAACGCGAGGCATTTCTACCCCTGTTAATTCCATTTCCCCTTCACCAAGCTCCTCCATTGCAAAAGAGATCACATCTGTTGGCATGTCCTTATCACGATATTCTCGGTTAATCTCTTGAATTCTCTCATTCGAAACAAATGTTATCGAGACTTCGCTTTGTTCTTCAATCTTCTGTTGCTTTGCAGCAAAATTGATGATCCTTTCAATTTCAAGCATTTGCTGTTCTGTTAGTTCATTGGTTTCATCGATACAATCTATCAGTAATGTCATGCTTGCTTCACCTTCTTTGTTTTAGTCAGTTCCGGGTACTCAATTCGTGAGTGAAAAATCCCCTTTAATGTTTCACATAGCGTGTGAGATACGGTTTCAATTTCTTTAATTGTAATATCACACTCATTTAATTGACCATCCTGCAGCCGGTCAGCCACGATTTTCTTAACGAGCGATTCAATTAATTCCGGTGTGGGCTGTGATAAGGAGCGAACAGCCGCCTCGACACTATCTGCGATGCCTACAACTGCAGACTCCTTTGTCTGTGCCATTGGACCTGGATAGCGAAATTCCTCTTCCCGGACGTCAGCATCACTTTGAATTGCTTTATGGTAAAAGAATTTTAGCAATGTTGTCCCATGATGCTGCTCGGCAATATCAATAATTTCTTTCGGCATATGATATTTTTTCAAAATGGCAGACCCATCCGTGACATGGGAAATAATGATATTCGCACTTTTATCGGGCGGCAAGCGATCATGTGGATTATCATGATGCATTTGGTTTTCGATAAAAAAGTTCGGTCGTTTTGTTTTCCCGATATCATGATAATAACTCCCTACCCTTGCCAAAAGCCCATTAGCCCCAATGGACTCACATGCAGATTCCGCTAAATTCGCAACCATAACGCTATGATGGTACGTTCCCGGAGCCTCCATCAAAATTTTCCGAAGGAGCGGATGGTTCGGATTAGAAAGTTCAATCAGTTTCATCGTTGAAAGGATCCCAAAACTTGCCTCAAAAAGTGGAAGTAATCCAATGGTTAATACAGCAGACCCGATACCTGAAACAAGGGCGGTAATGAGATAGTACCCATATTCTACCCCCGAAAACTGGCCATTTGGCAAAAATATTAGCGCACATATTGTCAAAACATTGACAATCGCCGCAAATGTGCCAGCTTGTAATATTTTTGTACGATGATTTTGGGTGTTCAAAAACAGAATTGCCGCTAAAGCACTGAACAGGATATAAATCCCCTCTGAAAAATTTAGTGTCCCTGTTACCTCTTCATTAAATAAGATACTTCCGCAAACTGCCATAATAATCGACATAAGGATCGCTAGTTTTTCATCAATTAAAATCTTAAGCAGGATGCCGCCCATCGCTGCCGGAAAAATATAACCAATGCCAGCAAAATTAAAAATTTGCAGCATACTAATAATTTTCATTATAAAAATGGAGAGGATGAAAATAATCCCATACAATAACAAGAACGTTTGCCGTTTTTCGGGTAGAGATTTCAATTGATAAAAATAATAATAGATCGCTGAAAGAATAATAGTAATCAACATTACCAAACCAATAAATGGCTTAAATGATTTTTCATTACTTAACAGACCGGCTAATTTTAATTGCCGAAAAATATCTTGATTAATTAACTTACCTTCCTCGACAATAATTTGCCCTTGAAGAATTTTTACCGGTTCTACACTTTCAGCAGCCTGTTGCCTGAGCTCTTCTGTTGCACCCGGATCATAAAATTCATTTTGAATGACAGCATATCTGCCTAAGTCGATTGCAGCCAATCTTAAATTATCATTTAAGGTGGTATATTTTAATTCTTCCTCGACTCTTTTTTTAGCATTTTCCACTTCATCGGTTGAAATTCTTTTTGACATAACATTGTTGATCGCCGTTACGGTCAAGTCCTTTGCTATTGATAATTCATCATTCCCCGATTGGACTAAGGAAGAAAAAACTTGATCTGAAAGATCCTTCGAAACACCCGCGGTCAATTTTGCTTTTAATCGCGTAACTTTATCGGAAACATTTGGTTCCACTTTTTCCGATTTTTCCTCGGTAGCTGCTTCTTCCTGCTTCTTCATTTCTTTTTTTATTTCGTCATTTACCTCTACCGCTGCTTGAAATATGGAAGTGATTAAATCAACCCGATTTTGAGTGTATTCATTTTTTAATGCATAGACAGGCTGCACCTGGTTAATAGCTTCTTTACGCTTATCTTCTGTACTTTTTTTATCCTCAATTGTCCCCGGGGAGCGAATTGTTTTTTCAGCAACTGAAAAAAGGCTTAAATCCAGTTTTTCCGGTTTTACATTACTGTACATGGCTCCAAAGAGGACGATTCCTAATACAAGAAAAAATAAGATCCGAAAAAAAGTAATATCAAGAAGCTTTCGGATCCGTATGAAGTTCTGCTGTAGTTTATCCAACTAAATCCCCCCACCCACGGCCCATTGTTCTAGCGAAAGAATATACATATTATTACTGAAAGTGTTCTTTATGTAAAATGATAACAGTTTTTTAAAGAAGTTTCACCCTATATCAAGAAGAAGGTCCGGTCGATATGGAAAAAGGGATAAACCTTACAAAGGTTTATCCCGCATTTTACTGCTGGTTAGCTTTATTCTCATAGGCTTCGATAATTCGGCCGACGAGCGGATGACGAACAACATCACTTTGTTCTAAAAAGATGAACGAAATTCCGTTTACATTTCGCAAAATTCCCTCTGCTGCAATGAGACCGGATTTGGCACCCTTTGGTAAATCAATTTGAGTTTGATCTCCCGTAATTACCATTTTCGAGCCGAAGCCAAGTCTGGTCAAAAACATTTTCATTTGAGCATGAGTAGTATTTTGCGCCTCATCTAGAATAACAAAAGCATCATCCAATGTGCGGCCTCTCATATAAGCAAGAGGAGCAATTTCTATCGTCCCACGTTCGATTAACCTTTGAGTATGTTCTGCTCCCAGAACATCATTCAGCGCATCGTACAAGGGTCTTAAATATGGATCCACCTTTTCTTTTAGATCACCAGGGAGAAATCCAAGACTTTCGCCTGCCTCGACAGCAGGCCTGGTTAAAATAATTTTATTTACCTGTCCATTTTTCAGGGCATTCACGGCCATGACAACCGCGAGATAGGTTTTACCTGTTCCAGCGGGGCCAATCCCAAAGACAAGGTCATTTTTCTTAATGGCCATCACATATTGCCTTTGTCCCAGCGTTTTAATCCGGATTGTTTTTCCTTTTACATTTTTCCCAATTTCTTCGTCGTATAAATTCACAAAATAATCAAGCGTTCCTTTTTGTGCCATTTGAATGGCATACAGTACGTCTCTTTGACTAATCGTAATCCCCTTCCGAATCACGAATATTAATCGGTCAAGTATTTGTCCAGCCATGATGACCTTGTCTTCATCGCCTGACAGACTGACAGATTCGCCTCTTGTAATGATGGAAACATCGAGCTCTTGCTCAATCATTATTAAGTTTTGATCAGAATTCCCCAGCAGATTAACGGCCTCTGCCGGATTTTCAAGCTGCACATTGATCGTTGTTAATTTTTCTGTCATTCAGGAGTCTCCTTGGAAATCGGTTGTCCGACTGCAATGTTTTCGATGATTTTAAAATGAATAGCTAATATAACCTTACCATTTTTATACTCTTTGTGTAAAATTTTTTCATCATTTATGATAGCATCTTCGTCTAACTTGCTTTTTATTTCTTTTTTCGCCAGCTCCAACGCATGTTGTTCTGCCTCTTGCTTCGAATAAGTTCGCTGAAATTCCTCATGTTCACGAATTGTTTTATTGATATAGGAAATCGGCAGCTCCCATTTCAGAAAATGAATTTTATGAACAGTCTTTTCTGTCTCATATTTCTTGTATTCAGGTTTCCCAAAACCCCAGATTGGTATTTCAATATTCCCTAATAAAAGAGCATGCTTTTGCTTTTCCTTACCGGTATAGACATTAAAGTTTGTCACCATTGGAAGTTTGACGTCACTTAAATACCAGGTTTCCCCCCATATCTCACCTTTAGCTGCAACTAATTCAGGAGACGCCCCTTCTTGCCCATATACTCCTGATACAAGTAATTGGCCTTCTTCCACGTGGTCATTAATTTCAACGACCGGTTGTCCCGTTTCTACAAATCTCTTCACAATAATCGCCTTCTTTTTTGCAACGAGATTTTGCGGCGATAATTGTTCTGGTTTTTTTGGCTCATTCTTTTCCACTACTTGCAGATGATAGGTTGTCCCCTTTAATTCCACACCAACCCATGTTAGGGCACCAATATTATCGGTTAATTTCCTTTGAATACCTTCCACATTATCGACAAAAAACTGTACCTTTCCAATTTTAACGCCCATCTTGTCCAATTCTTTGCGAATTTGATATTCGGTGGCCGGCTTTGCTCCTTTTATTTCAATACCCCAAATCACATTTGATAAGAAAAAAATGATGAATAAAAAGGCGGCTGCTCCCAACATAAAACCGCTATTTTTCAACATTCTTTTTAACAAAAACGGCACTCCACTTCGTCGTAAAAAAGAAATCTTACATTCACTTTTTCGTGAAAACTGTCTCATTTTCAAGGCATCCTGAACTCTTATTTTAAAGGTAATCGTCTCAGTCCCATGCCGTTTTACATTCCAAATATGAAGACCGTTCCTTGTTAACACATTTAAAAAGCGCTCAAGCCCCTTTCCAGTTACTTTTACGGTAACCCTGCCATATAGAAATTCAATCCATTGGTTCTTCATTTTGTTCCTCCCGGATTTTCAGTTATATAAATGACCTGATCAATTTTTCCTTCAAGTAAAATTTCTTCAGGTAAAATCGTTTTAATTACAAAAGACTTACCTTTAATTAATAATTGGCCTTGCTTTAAAAGCAAACGGAGTTCTTTATCGGTAAATGCTATAAGGCCGCGGTGATTTTCTATATATATGTGGATTTGTCCAATCATCGTAATGCGGGGCAAATCCATCATGACATCTTGAGGAAGATCCATTTTATTAGCCATCCAGTTGCGCACTCGTTGGCCCCATTTTTTTGCCATAAAAAAAGAACCCCCTTTCATCTCATGTTTATGAAATGAAAGATGGTTCTAGCACATCTTTTTCGTTTGATTTCTTAGCCTCTTTTTGCAATATAAGGTTTTTTAGAGCGTGGCTCACCAAGAATTTCCGACCAAATAATGCCATTAATCAATGTTTTTGGATCCGGGTCAGTAGAAATAATGGGATCACTTTCGTTCTGTCTAGTCTGGATTGTCTGTTCCTTCAACTTTTCACTTTGCAGTCGTGATGCAGCCATTCCCATGCGACTGGATTCAGACTCTAGTCTGACTTGTTGATATTCTTTTTCAAGATTCTTCGAACTATTTTGCGGCAACTCTGGTTTTAGTTCCGTTTTAATTGGGCGCGTTTTTTTGGGTTCATCATTGGTAAGCTCTTTAAATAGTGTTCGAATTTCCTCCATACCACTTGTTGAAAATGGCTTTTTTGGGGATTGTCCTTGACTTCGTTTTGCTTTACCAAATATCGTTGAGATGACACCGATAATAATCATAAATAAAATGGTTTCCAAAGCTCGCACCCTCCTTTTTTATTAAAGTGGGTTTTACTTGTCGTCTTTCTTCTCACCTGTCATCTTCCCGATAGAACCTCGCATATCTGTATCAGCTGAGATGTTTTTAAAGTTCATATAGTCCATCACACCGATATTTCCTGATTTAAGTGCTTCAGCCATTGCAAGTGGTACCTCTGCCTCTGCTTCCACTACTTTGGCCCTCATTTCTACTACTTTCGCCTTCATTTCTTGTTCGGAAGCGACTGCCATCGCCCGGCGCTCTTCTGCTTTTGCTTGAGCAATTTTCTTATCAGCCTCTGCCTGTTCTGTTTGCAATTCTGCACCGATGTTTTTACCGATATCCACATCAGCAATATCAATCGACAGGATTTCAAAGGCTGTCCCCGCATCAAGTCCTTTTGATAAAACGGTTTGCGAAATTAGGTCCGGATTTTCAAGGACCTTGCTATGGCTGTCCGATGAACCAATTGTCGATACAACACCCTCACCAACACGAGCGACAACGGTTTCTTCACCTGCACCACCGACAAGGCGCTCAATATTGGCACGTACTGTGATTCTAGCTTTTGCTTTTACTTCAATACCGTTCATCGCCACACCAGCGATAAATGGTGTTTCAATTACTTTTGGATTAACGCTCATTTGCACTGCCTCTAAAACATCCCGTCCTGCAAGGTCTATCGCGGCACAGCGTTCAAATGATAGTTCAATATTGGCACGGTGGGCTGCAATCAGTGCATTAACGACTCGATCCACATTCCCACCGGCAAGATAATGGCTTTCAAGCTGATTGGTCGTGACATTTAAACCAGCCTTATGTGCTTTAATCAGCGGATTAACCACCCTGCTTGGCGTTACCCTTCTAAGTCTCATTCCTACTAATGTAAAAATACTAATGCGTACTCCTGCAGCAAGTGCCGAAATCCAGAGCATGACTGGCACAAAGGATAATAAAATCCCCAAAAGGATTAAAGCAACAACAACTACGACAATGATAAAAATAGTTCCCCCGGATACTACATCCATTTAATATAACCCCCTAATGATTTATTTAACTTCTCTAACAACAATGCGGGCACCTTCTACCTTAATTACTTTCACTTTTGCATTTTGCTCAATAAATCCGCCTTCACTTACGACATCGATTCGTTCATTATGAATGATCATCGTTCCTGCCGGCCTTAAAACCGTTAAGGCGGTTCCTACTTTGCCCAAAAGATCTGTACGGTTTATATTTGAAACATAGCCATCCTCTTTTCTGGCTGTATCAGACAGAACCATTTTATTAAAAAGGACAAGCTTTCTGCCAAAGATTTTAATCATCATAAAGAAAACAAAAATAGAAATGAAAATGGCAATAAGGATGGAAACTCCTATTTGCAGCGTATCTTCCCCTGCTAGGAAAAGGCTTAAAATTAAGGCAGCAACACCCAGCGTTCCAGCAACCGCTCCTGGAAGAAAAAATTCCAGAAAGATAAGGAGTACCCCTCCCACAAACAAAAATAAAGTTCCATATCCGGCTAATCCGGCTTGAAAATGACCATAAAAGAATATAACTAGCGCCAATACACCAATGAATCCCGCGATTCCAAACTTAGTAGAAAAAAGCTCCAACACGATTCCAACTCCCGCTATCGCTAAGAGAACGGTTACAACTATCGGGTCAGTAAGAAATTCAATCATTCAAGACACCCCCTTAATCTCTTTCAACTGACTCTATGTATTACGTGTAAAAGGGAAAAAGGTTTCACTTTTATTTAAATTAACTTAAAAGACCGCTGGCACTCGATGCCTGCGGTCTTTATGTCAGAATACTATGAAAGGTGTTGTTGTACAAATTTATTTACGAGTGAGCCATCCGTTTTGCCTTTTACTTTAGGCATAATCGCTGCCATCACTTTTCCCATTTCCGCTTTTGATGTTGCACCGACTTCAGCAATCGTTTCTTTAACGATTTCTGACAGCTCTTCTTCAGAAAGCTGTTTCGGTAAATACAGCTCGACAATCGAGAGTTCAGTATGCAATTTATCCACTAAGTCTTGACGTCCAGCCTTATCAAATTCATGGAGGGAGTCTTTGCGTTGCTTTACTTCGCGAGAAAGGATTGTTAACTCCGTATCTTCGGAAAGCTCTTTAGTTCCGAGCTTAATTGCTTCATTTTGCAATGAAGCTTTGACCATCCGAATAACCGAGAGTTTGTCTTTTTCCTTGTTTTTCATCGCTTGTTTCATATCATTATTCAAACGCTCGAGAAGACTCATGTATTACACCCTCTCTTAAAACTTACGTTTTCTTGCTGCTTCAGACTTTTTCTTACGTTTTACACTTGGTTTTTCATAAAATTCGCGCTTTCTTGCCTCTTGCAAAGTACCAGTTTTTGATACTGTACGTTTGAAGCGACGAAGAGCATCTTCAAGCGATTCGTTTTTACGAACGACGGTTTTAGACATTCTCTTTCCCTCCCTCCGAAACACAACACACTAACATTCAATCCATGTACCTTGCAATTATAATATAACCTTGATACAAGGTCAACTGAAAATCGCAACGGAGTATTAAGCATCCTAAAAAAATTTCAGCAAGTGGCATGTCCCTCTCCACTTGGCCATAGAATGAAGCGAGGGGGCCAAGACATGCTGTACATATTATTATTTGTTCTTTGTATTTTAATATTTATTTTTGGAATGACCATTATTAGGTTTGGATTATTTAATTTGTCTGCAAATAAATTAAAAACATGGTTAATAAAATTAACTAGCACGCCACTAAAAGGGATGGTAACAGGCACGTTTATCACTGCCCTGCTGCAAAGCAGCTCAGCCGTTATGGTCATCACAATCGGATTAATTTCGGCTAGAATTATGACCTTTCCTCAGTCTATTGGTATTATCCTTGGTACAAATATCGGCACAACCTTTAAAACTGAACTAATAACGTTTGATTTGGATGCCATCCTTGTACCTCTTGCCATTAGTGGAGCACTTCTCATTATATTTAAAAATAAAAAAGCTCGAAGTATTGGCATGCTGCTGTTCGGGATTGCTTCCGTTTTTACAGCCATGAAGGGCTTTGAATTATTAGCACACCCATTAACAACCATGGGTTTTATTAATAAATTTATTTTATCTATTAATGACAATCTAATCTTAAGCCTTTTAGCTGGTACAGTTATTACAGCGGTTATTCAATCCAGTACTGCCATGACAGGGATTGCGATGGGATTTTTAACCGCTGGTCTGCTGCAGCTGGATGCAGGCATTGCGATTGTGCTTGGAGCTAATATCGGTACATGCATTACTGCTATTATCGCATCAATCGGCGGGGGTAAGGAATCTAAACTGGCTGCATTCGCTCATGTTTGGCTTAATGTGTTTGGAGTATTACTGTTTATTCCGCTGATTCCAATACTAACGGAAAACGCACCATTACTTGCCAGTAAAAAAGACGTACAGTTAGCACATATTAGTGTGATATTTAATGTGGCTACCTCATTGATCATCTTACCGTTTGCAACAAAGTTTGGTGAAATGATTTTATATTTACACGATCGACATCCTAAGCGGCCAGTTTCATAAGAAAAGACGGCGTGAATGATATTATCCCCTTTAGGTAGACAGTGTAAAAAAGTCCATTATTTCTTATGGATGATACACTACTACTTGGAGGGGATTTTTCTATGGCAAAA
>NZ_JBIWDU010000028.1:0-52086 GCF_044762155.1 Neobacillus sp. NPDC097160
ATCTTATTGATCGAGAAATGCAAAAAAGGGGCGAATCGTTTGCGGGAATATTTGGGGTAGGAATGGAAGATCATGCCGTTCAAGTCAGTGCGGGACCTATCGTTGATCGATCTCAAGAAAAGTTAGGAACTAGTGATACAGCTATTATTAAAGCAAGACAATGTTTGTTAAAAGCAGTAAGGGCTTTAGAAAATGGAGAAAAGTTGCCGGCTCTGGATCCTAGTAGCCACAGAATTCGTTCTGCTTCCGTTTTACTTCCAAAGGGTATGCCATTTCAAGAAGGAGCAAAGGAAGCTTTAGAATTAAGAGAAAAGGACTTTGAGGCTGTTTAATAGATGAGGTACTCAATACCTCCATAGGTTCATGCGTGATTTTAAAACATGTTTTAGAAAGATTAGTTTGTGTGGGCACTAAAATTAAGCAAGGGGATTCAAATTAAGTTACTTCACGCCACATGCTTGTGTAGTGAAGTAATAAGTGCCAAAAATTACTTTTTTTATACAGGAGGGTTTTCAATGGGAGAAAAAGCGTTAGCTGCGGTAGCAACCAATACAAAACATACAGAAATCAAAGAAGTTCTTTTACCAGATATCGGGGAAGATACAGGTATTTTAAAAACAGAAATTGTAGGCGTCTGTGGAACGGATGTTTCTTATTATAATAATTTAAAAGAACCCATGATTTTAGGTCACCATGTAGTTGGTCATATACACAAAATTGGTGAATTAGCCTCAAAGCGCTGGGGAGTTAAAGAAGGCGATCGAATTGTCATAGAGGAGTATATCCCTTGTGGTCAATGTGAACTTTGTCGGACCGGTTTATATCGTTTATGTTCCAACACGAATCCAAGAGTTAATGGAATAAGATATGGTGCTACTCCAATTGCTATGGAACCATCGCTTTATGGTGGTTTCAGTCAATATATGTACCTGCATCCTAATGCCGTAATCCACAAAATTCCTTCTCATGTTCCGGCCATTGAGGCGGCATTAACATTGCCTTTATCAAATGGATTTGAATGGATGAGAATCATAGGGCAAGTCGGACCCGGGGATGTCGTTGTTATTCAAGGTCCAGGGCAGCAAGGACTTGCATGTGCTTTAGCAGCAAAAGCAGCCGGAGCTGAAACGGTAATTATTACTGGAAGAAATAGTAGTGCTGAGCGCTTGAAGTTGGCTCTAGAACTAGGTGCTGATTATACGGTTAATGTGAGTTCAGAGGATTTGATTGAAAAGGTTTATGAAATAACCAATGGAAAAATGGCTGATTTGGTTATTGATGTAACTAGTGGAGGGACTGACCCTGTCATCTCATCACTAGAAGTGGTAAAAACAGGAGGTACAGTGTTATTAGGAGCTTTGAAAAACCAACGTTTCAATGAATTTGATCTTGATATAATTTACAACAAAACGTTAACTATTAAAGGAGTTCGTGGACATAGTTATAAATCGGTGCAAATGGCGTTAGAATTCATTTCATCGGGAAAATTTCCTCTCGGTATCATGAATTCCCATAATTATAAATTAAGTGAGACTGATCTAGCTTTAAGAACCGCAGCGGGAGAGATTGACTCTTCTAGGTTATTAGTTACCGTCTCTCCATGGAAGTAAATAATAACCGACCTCACAAAAGCTCCTTTAGACAGAGGGGGCTTTTGTGAGTAATTACATTGTTAAATCAACAAAGGGAAAATTCTAATCGTATAAAAGTTAATAGATTTATTGCGTATTTATGGAAAATAATTACGTCGAATCAGCAACAAAATTCGAAAGCTTAGAGGTTTTTATTAGAATAAATGGTTTAACCATGAATAAAACGGACGCATTTATAGTTCATTTAGTAAACATGCCATGCAAAAAGGAAAGAAATTAGAAACGATCTATTTCCTAGGTTTTACACATTATTGTACAAAAAACCGTAAGGGTAATTTCATGGTAGGTAGGAAAACCGAGAAGACCAGATTTTAAGCGAAGTGTAAATAAAATCCAAGAAGTACTTCGTACTATCAGACATTGGTCTATAAAAGACCAAGTTGAGAAGATAAATCAAATTCTTGGAGGTCATTACAATTACTATGGTATGGCTGGCAATCTTCGGTCAATAACAAAAATCTATAAAATTACGGAACGTTATTGGAAAAGAATGTTAAGTAGTAGAAGCCAAAAGAGCTATATAACGAGGGAAAAGTTCAATAAGATTAAGTCGATTTTTCCTCTAAAGCGTCCTAAACTTTCAATTCCATTTTCGGAATTAAAAATATACGCAAAACTGTGAAGGACATTTAAGAATTTAAGGCGGTTATATGAAGAAAAATCTAATTTCAATTCTAATGTATACATTAGGTATTGTCGGGTTAATCATTACATTATTTATCGTATATAAGAACATTAATAATTCATTTGCCACTATATTTGTACTTGGTTATGTGATTTTTCTTGTTTTATTTCTTTTTTTTTTATAATCGGAACGATATTAAATTTAGGAAAAATAGAATGGGTTGATATAAGGAAAAGATTATATAAATTCATTATTAGTTTTGTTCTCATTAGTTGTCTCGGTTTAATTTATTACTACTTAAAAAAAACATCAGAAATAAATTTTCATAAAGTTTTATTTTTACCTTTAGCTATATCACTCGGTTCAGCTTTTTCTGATTTACCGTTCATAAGAAAAAATAACAATTAACTTGTTCAACTAACGGGTGCATGAGTTGAAGATCCAGCTGCCATTTGGCGGCTTTTTCTTATTGAAGTAACGGGTGCTTTACGTCCATAAGAACAATCGAACACTACTTCAATATGGTCTTGTTCTTTTTGTTCAAATGCGGTAGAAAATAAACGAAAAAACCCATCCTTTTTCATAAGGATGGGTTAGAGGGGGATTGCCAAGTTTCTTGGGGTTTTAGGTTCCTTGGTTCATTTTCATTATGGAAAAGAGATTTTCAAAAAATTCATTTTAATTATTAAATAAATGTAAAAAATTGTAATTAATTCCATAAAGAGTGGCTGTAAAAAGTAACGGGTTCGGTTTTGAAGTATAAAACTCAAAAAAACAAAACAATTAGCAGTACAATTCGCATCAGAATTGGTACTGCTTTTTTTATTGATATAAAAGGGTTATTGCAGTTTTAACAATCAAATTAACATACCAATTAGCATACTAATTAGCAAGTATCTGATGGACGGCAGACAGCCTCGAAAAGGTGTGCTAAAAAGGTGTGTTAATTGAGCGGTCATTTTTAGATTGTGGAGGACGATGATTATTGAAGTTTATTAAGCCGAAAAACAACAATGCTGACAATGTTGACTAAATTGTATCGGAACGTGTACGAGCTATCGTATAAACATATGCAGAATATAGAATACAGTGAGAGCGAAGTGGTTGATATGTTTCTGCTTAATCTTTTAAAAGATAAAGACTTTTTGTTGAACTAGTTGTAAATTTAACCACTTAAAGTAAGAGCTTTTCTTTGTAATGAGAAATGCTTTTTAATTTTGACAAAAATAAAAGGATATATCAATAACTAAACTGTACCCGTTGTAAAGGACATTTTTAAAAAGGTTATGCTACATTTAGAAGATGATTTCTGTATTCTGAATTATCCCCTTATAGTAGACAGTAAAAAGAAAGGGTTGTACTGTCTATTGTGGAGGGGATTTTTTCATGGGGAAAGAAAACATTTTATCAATTTCACCACTTACTTGGGCAATCGCAGCTCCTAAAGCATTAGCACAGCCAGAGTTTTCAGGAAGAATAACCTCACTCGCCCCTTTTATATCACCTTGAATCAAAATGGCTCCACCGCCTACAAGGACAACAGGAACATCTTGTTTATTTGTTTTCATTTTATCGATGGCCTCAGACACCTTTTCTTGAATCACCTCGATTGCTCCATTCCAAACAGCTGGATCAAGACTGCTCACTCGCGATGGATCACATTCTGGGTGATCAATCTTAACCATCCCTGAAGCAATTAAACAATCAGTTGCGGTTAATGTCGTTCCTCCAAACGCCAAGCTTTCTTTTGTAATATTATAGCCGACACTATCAGGTCCGACGGAAATAACCCCGTTCTTATTGCGAACGATGCTGCCCCCGCCGATACCGATCGAGATAATATCTGGCATTCGGAAGTTTGTGCGTACCCCGCCAATATCAACAGCTACTGCCGATTCTCTCGGAAATCCTTTAGATGCTAAACACTTCCAAAGTAAAGTTTTTAATACGGATCATGCTTATTCAAATGTTCGAAAGGAACTTGCTTTTACCTTGCATGAATGGTTAAATGAACATCTTTAATTAACATACAGCCATTTCAATAGGAACCCCGAAAAATTAATGGGGTTCAAACATTGGTGCCTGATCCCCGATGCGTTAATATTTGGGTGCCTGACCCCCGGAGCGTTAAAGCTTTAACACACTGGGGTTCAGGCAACTTCATCTAAAAGTATAGAGGACTAGCATTTTGATAGGTTAGATTAACTTTTTCGCAAAGTTTCGTTAAGCGAGTGGAGTTCAGCCTCGATGGCAGCTAACTGTTTTTCTAAAGGAGATAGATTTCCTTTTACGTTTTCCAATTTTTCTAAGTCATTCTGCAGGCGAACATATTCAAATTTTAATTCTCGGATTTTATATTCAATTTCTTTTTTATCCATTTCCTTCTCCCTTTTTCCTATTGTAAGTTAAAATGATTATACCATATAAAAATCTAGCAAAAGAACTGTACAGGAATACCTTAAGATGTACAGATTAAATCGGGAGACGTAAATATGGGAAAGAAATCAAGAGGGAAATCTCTCTAACTTTTCCAATTAATCATATTGTTTTGGACTATCTTGCTTAAAACTTATTGACCTTACTTCATATCCCTGTTCATTCCAACCGTAAGTATGTTTTAAATTGCCAATCCCCCCACTAATGGTAATTTAGAGAAAGCTAAGGGTAATGATGTAAAAGAATTGTTAGATAAGCTGCTTGCAGAGGTAATGCCATCTGAGGAAGACGACGATATTACTGGTGGGTTTTCTATAGGTGAACAGACGAATCATTTTCTGTCGATTTAAGATTTAATACATCAAAAAGTACTTATCGCAAAGAGAGGTTTTTAGAAAGGAGATTCCTGATAACATCTTTAGGCATCGCCTTGGTTAATTGAATCTCCAGCATGGATAATGAAATCTGCTTCAGGAAGATCGGAGAATGCATTCCGGGTGATTCGAGACCAGTGTTCTTTACTATCATTTTGCACGTCACCAACATATACGTATGCGAATGGTTTTGCATTATCAGCGGCGGTAGTGAACTCAAACCACTCACTCCAGTTCACTCCGTCCCCAACTCGATACATGTACTTGGTATCTGGTTGAAGATTTTCGAAATTTACTGTGTGAAATTTAGAAGTGTACGGTTGGTTGGACTTAACTAAGCTGCTACTTTCGGCATTTACAGTTATTGCTTTAGCCTTGAATGCAGTTCCATCTTCTGCAACAGCGATCTGGGCTTGTGGAGTAACGACACTTTTATCCGTACGCCAAGTAACCGCTTGGGTTGTAGCTGTGTTTCCTTTCCAGTTCAGCATAACCTTATCTGGAACTGCTGTAGGCTTGTTCGTCTTAGCAACAGGATACTTTGTTGCGGTTAAATCAGCAAGGACGACATTCATCGTAGGGACTACAGCAATTAGTAAAGCAGACAATAGAATTGTGCGAGACCTCATGCCGCTAAACATCTTTTTGCCTTTCATTCCTTTTCATCTCCTGCTTTAGAATAGTTATTTCAACTTTCATATTAGTGGATGGTTATTTAGAGTATGTAAGATTGATGTAAAAATATTGTAAATATTCTCCACGGGGAAGGTTTTCATGGTTATTAATGAGAGTAGTGCGACCACCAGAACCGTCCCAATGGTTTCATGTATCACTTGTAACCTTCATGACACCCTTCTCCCAAAACTAATGTCAGGTGAAATTAGAGTACATATTGAATCCTAAGGAGATGCTATTATGAAATTCGGAATGAGAAAGCCAAGTTTAAAGAGAAGAATTTCAGCGAGAACGAGCATCAAGAGACAGATTGTCCATCGTGCAGGATTAAAAATGCATAGGGGTTATGACTGGCTAAGAAATCCCAAGAAGTATGCATATAATAAAGTCTATAATCGAACAACGTTTGATATTTTTAAACTGATTAAAAAGCTGTTTAAATAAAAGCGAAGAAAGGGTGAAAGGAATGGGTATAAATCAACCACAGTCTAATTACTCCTTTGCTGATTATCTTAAGTCTCCGGAAGAGGTTCGCTATGAAGTGATTGGTGGCAAAATCATTAGTATGTCACCAGCTTTAGTTTGGAAATACTGTTCTAATTGATTTGGGGCTAAAAAATGTAGCGGATCCAAGTAGTGAATATGTTTTTTAATGGAGGGTAAAAAAAGTGGCAGAAATCAAATTTGAAATAAAAGACACTGTGGGGACTATATCTCAGTCCCCGAAAGGATGGAACAAAGAACTTAATCTGATCAGTTGGAACGGAAAAGAACCTAAGTATGATTTACGTGATTGGGCACCGGATCATGAGAAGATGGGGAAGGGCGTAACGTTGAACGTTGAGGAATTAAGGGCATTGAGGGAATTGCTGAATGGGTTGGAGTTGTAATGAATAAGAATTTGAGAGGCTAACTTTTATATTAAAGTTGGCCCTTACAATTAACTACCAATTTTTTCATGTGTTATCCTTTCATTTTCTGATGCTTGAATTACGAAAGATGAATTGGAGGCACTATATCGATTCGAATAATCCCGCTGCCGCTGCTTTATGATATACTTGGGGAACTGATTGGGGTTCTGAAAGGAGTTAAATATTTTGAAGTATATAAAATCGCAAATGCAACTGCTTATCAAGGATAATAAAGAATTGCATACACGCTTAAAAGAGTTGAAGGCAGAACACGGCCTTGAAAAAAACAATGCCCTCAAGGCTTTGTACCATTCAGAAGTTGCTGACGGGGGAAAATACCAGTTAGCCTATCAAGCACTTGACCAGCCCAAAAAGTAGACTCACTTAAGGCTTTTGAAATATGGGAACGTTCTATTGTTTAGCTTTAAACAATAGAACGTTCCCTCTGTTATTCAACTCTTCTATTTTTTTATAATAATACTCTTTATCCATAATTCAACTTGATCATTTTGGCGTTCTCCTTTTTATAGATAAAAAGAATCCTCCATGTGTTTCTCCTTTTCCCATTTTTCTATCATCATGTGCTACGGATCAACCTCAAAAAAATTATTCGAAAATATAATTAATTACATCCAAGGCTTGATCGACCGTTTCCACAGTTACATTCGCTTTATTGGTAAGTTCTTTTAATGGATGAATTAATGATTCAGGTCTGATGATTATAGTAGGTTTGTTCATTGCAAATGCCGTGCTGGCATCCATTGCTGTATTCCATTGCTTATATTTTTCGCCAAATAGGGCAATGACTATATCTGATTTCTCCATTAATACCTGTGTTCTGAAATTGTTTATATCAGAGGCTGCATCATCCTTATATAAATTTCCGGGCTGCTGCCCCAGAATTTCTTCGCCGATATTGTCTGATCGTTCATGGTTTGTTTGAGGTGCGACAAATACTAAGGGAAGATTTTTTTCCTTTGCCTTTTTCGTTACGTCCTCTCTCCAAGTATCGTGAATCTGACCAGCTAAATAAACAGTTAATTCCATGATTACCCCTCCAATATTAATTTGTTCTCACCCTATACTATAAAATTTTATCAGATTTTCAAAGGAATAGGGTTATTGCATTGGGGTAAATAAGAGCAAATCATCGCAAAATGAAACCTTTTCCCTTTTTTTAACGTAGAAAACATTAATTGATATAGGTTTGAGAGAGTGTAGAGTTATTTTATAAAAAAGTAAAAAGGAGTGTTCAAATAATGTACGAATTAAAAACAAAAGAAACCGAGAATAGTGTCATTGAATTTATTGAAAAAGTTGATAGTCTAAAAAAACGTGAAGATGCCTATAAGTTATTAGATATCTTTGTGGAAACAACAGGTTATCAAGCAAAGATGTGGGGCCCAAGTATCATTGGATTCGGCTCCTATCATTATAAATATGAGTCAGGGCATGAAGGGGATGCACCGCTAGTTGGTTTTTCACCTCGTAAAGCAAAAATCAGTTTATATTTTGCGCCTGGTGACACGAAAAGGGAAAGATTGCTGGCGGATTTCGGGAAACATACAACAGGAAAAGCATGTGTGTACATCAATAAAGTAGCAGATATTGATGTTGATGTGTTAAAGGCATTAATAGAGGAATCTGTCACGTTTTTGAAAGAAATGTATCCGGAACGGGATTAATGATTAGAAAGAGCTGCTTCCCATCCAGGGTTGCAGCTTTTTGGTGACTTGAATTGTTTTCAAACAATACTGGCTCCCCTTTAAAGACAATCCAACAGTAGACAGCTTTAAGGGCAATATCTGGGATAGATGAATAATAGAAATATGGGTATTTTTTCCTTATTTTAAAAGTTGAAATATTTAGAAAATTCCTTTCAAAATCATTCTAAAAATAAATATAAGTAATATATGATAAATGAAGGAACTATTAAAGGGGGGAAACACGATTGAAAAAATTTTTAAGCGCTATACCATTATCATTACAGCATTTGTTTGCGATGTTTGGTGCAACAATTTTGGTGCCGGCACTAACTGGTCTTGATCCAGGAAGTGCACTTATTGCTAGTGGTTTAGGAACCTTGATTTTCCATCTTATTACACGTGGAAAGGTTCCTACGTATCTTGGTTCATCTTTTGCCTTTATTGCTCCACTTGCGTTATATGTGGGAAAGTTACAATCACCGGGTCAAGCCGTAGCAGGTCTTATCAGCGTTTCCATTGTTTATGCCATTGTATCTATGATCATTTCCTTTGTCGGTTTTGAAAAAGTCCGCAAGGTAATTCCTGCAGTTGTCGTCGGCCCTGTTGTAAGTATTATCGGTCTTTCGCTGGCAACCACGGCGGTGACCAGCATGGCTTCGACCCATTGGGATGTCGCTATCGTCAGCCTTCTGGCAGCGGTCATCGCAACGCTTGCAGGCACAAAGATGATCCGCCTCTTTCCGCTCATCATCGGCCTTGCAGTAGGGTATGCTTATGCCGCGGTGCGTGGATTTGTTGATTTTCATACCATTGCCTCTGCACCAACTTTTGCTCTTCCGCATATTGTCATGCCGGAATTCACCTGGGTTGTGATCCTCGGAATGGCGCCGATAGCCCTGGTTACCATCATCGAAGACCTTGGACATATGTTTGTGCTAAATGAGATTACAGGAAAAGATGTGACAAAGAATCCTGGATTTTCAAGCATCCTATGGGGGAATGGCATTGCAACATTAATCTCCGGCTTCATCGGCGGACCTGCACAAACAACTTACGCGGAAAACCTCGGGGTTCTAGCCATCACACGCCAGTTTTCCAGTAGGATTATTCAAGGCGCTGCTGTTATTGCGATTCTTCTTGGCTTGTTCGCTAAAGTTGGAGCTGTTATTCAATCCATTCCAGTTGCAGTGATGGGCGGCATATGTATCCTGTTGTTTGGTATGATCGCTGCAATGGGGATCCGTCACCTCATTGAAGAAAAAGTGAGTCTGGCTAATATGAAAAATTTGGTCATCGTCGCGATTATCTTCATCATCGGAGTTGGATATGCCCATAATGGTATCGCTTACGCTACCATTGCCGGATTGCTCATCTATTGGCTCATACCCGATTTTACGATAAAGAATGAACGTTAAAATGAAAAAGCCATTCCAAACAGTTTCAACGGAATGGTTTTTTATTTGTCCGTAAACAACTAGGTCACAGAAATGTTAACCATTTTTATATTCTTATAGAAGGACAAATAAGAAACGCCACTTCACTACGAGTCTCAGTGTTCTTAAAAAATAAAGGAAATATGGAGACTTTGTCTGTGAAGGTTTAGTGAAATAAGCTATAATTTAATTATTAAATTTAATAAATTAATTTTTTAATCAATTTTTATAAAATATTTAAATTTATTGTTTAAGTTAATTAATAAATATTGTATGATTAAGGTAATTAAAGGAAGGGAGAAAAAGATGGCATACCCATTAATTACTAATTGTCCTGTTTGCAGCAAACAATTGAAAATTACGAAGTTACAGTGTAACCATTGCCATACGATAGTGGAAAATGAGTTTGAATTATCAAAGCTAGCAGCCCTAGGTCAAGAACAGCTTCATTTTATTGAAATTTTCCTGAAATGCCGTGGAAATATCAAAGAAGTGGAGAAAGAATTGGGGATATCCTACCCGACTGTAAGAGGAAAATTAGATGATATTATTTCTGCTTTAGGCTATTCCACGCAAAAGAAAACTGAAGTGGATAAGAAAAAGGTAGTTACAATGTTGGAAAAGGGAGAAATCACAGCGGAAGAGGCCATTCATTTATTAAAAGAGGGGGAATTATAAATGAAAGAGGAAATTTCAAGAGTGTTAACATTGGTCGAGGAAGGAAAAATCGATAAGGAAAAAGCAAACGATTTGATCAATATCCTGCAGGGCAAGGACCAACTAGAGCCAGTTCAATTAAAAAAAGAAATCGCCTATGGGAGCAAAATGTTGAAAATTCGTGTTACCTCCGAAAAAGGTGACAATGTCAATGTGAATTTGCCTATTAATCTTATAAAGGCTGTTTTAAAGGTTGGTACGAGTATCGCTGAAAAAATTCCAGAGGCTGAAAAATATGTGAAGGATATCAATGTGGATCTTTTAATCGCGGCAATTGAAAACGAATTAGACGGTCAAATTGTAGATGTAACTTCAGCTAATGGTGATAAGGTTTTTGTGGTGATTGAATAGCTTATGCTAAAAGTCAGGATAAAAGTAAAAGATAAAAAATTCTCCGTTCCAGTTCCTTATTCATTATTAAATATGTCCAGTTTTATTATTACTTCAAAAAGAGTAAATCGATTTATTAATAAGGCTATCGAAAAGAATGGAAGTAAATTTATCTTCCCTCAATTAGACAGAAATGACTTGAAACCACTGTTACAAAGCCTATCCAAGTACAAGGGCTTAGTATTAGTGGATACTAAATTACAGGATGGCACCGAAGTTGAAGTAAAGTTGTGAGGCATTATTCAAAATTGGATAATGCTTTTTTTTAATGGAAAGTGCCAGGCATCCTTTTCCAACATGATATTATGAAACCTTTTACTCTAGAGGTTTTTGATTCACTACTAGATCAAATAGCCGTATTGGATAAGGATGGGTATATTATTGCTACCTTATCATAAATAAAACAATGCCAGTTCAATTTCATTCGAACTGGCTTATAAACATATAGGCAATATTTGATATTTCTCACGTGGTGGCAGGCTAGGTTTGGAGCTCAGCTTTATTTTATTCAGCTCTAAGGGGACTGTGTTCATGGATCACTCGCTCACAAGAATCTTCCCTATGATCATTTGGGTCAGGCACCTTTGCAGCCAATTTCCGATAGAAAATCGCAAGCAGCATCGATGGGATGGTACAAATGATCATGCCGATAAAGGCGTATCTTGGCTCGATTTCATATAAATATCCGCCGAAGAACGTAAACACTGCTGTGCTCCAGCTTAGTGCCAGTGCTGAATAAATCCCTTGTGCATTCGGAATCTGTACTTGTGGAATATGCTTGGTTAAGTACTTCATAAAGGCATAATGTCCCATCGCAAATGAGAAGGCATGCAAGGTTTGCGCGATACAGAAAACAAAAATAGTTGGAAAGAGAAATATGAGGCCCCATCTTATTGTTGATCCAATTGCTGCGAGCGCTAGCAAGGATCCTACAGAAAATTTGTGAAAGGTCCGATCAGCGATTAAGAAGAAAATGATTTCTACAAGCACAGCTATGTTAAGAATCATGCCAATTAAATATTTGGGTGCATGGATTTCTTGTAAAAAAATATAGCCATAGCTGTAATAGGATGCGTGTGCTGCTTGCAATAAAATCACAATTATCAGCACGAGGCCGAAGTGTTTGATGCGAAATAATTGCATCATCCCGCCTTTTTTCATTTTAGTGGCTGATGGTTTTTCCATTAATACAGCAGGGGCAGGCAAGACACTAAGAGCGATGTATACCAATATGCCAAGTAACAATGCCCATAAGATTACTTTATCCCCAAGCGTTCCAGTAAAGACCGTTAATATCATCCCGGATACGACAAAGCCAATGGACCCCCACGAGCGGCTCTTCCCGTAATCTCTTAATTGCCTTTTTTGTATAAGGACACTTGCTGCACTATCCAATGCCGGCATCAAGCTCGGATAAAAGAAATTCAACAGTAAAGTGACTACTAATAAACTCGTATAAGAGTTCGCTGGAAAACTGCATAGAAGAGATAGTAGAGTGCCGATTGCCATCCCGTTTAATAAGGTTCTACTGCTAAATTTCCCTGATAAATAAGGAAATACAAATAATGTAGAAAGGCCGCGAACAACCAGCCCCAGACTCATAATCAAACTAGCTTGTGAAACCGTCATTCCTTTTGTATGAATCATCCACCCTGTCCAATATGGCAGAAAAACACCCCAGGTGATAAAAAAACTAAAAAATTGTCTGTTCATCCATCGTTGTGAATTCATTCTATCTTCCTCCAATGTTTGCATCATATCATGGAGAAACGTACAATAATATGAGATATCTCATATTTTGGAGGAGATTAATGGAAATTTACAAAAATGAGAAAAGACAGCGCTATTTGGAGCAATATTCGATTGGAAATTTATTCTCTTTTCCGATTGAAAAGTTTATAGAAGTACATGAATATAAACGGGATGAATGGATCATTCAAGAAAACATGCGTCCGGATTTCTTATTTTATGTCATTGAAGGAAAAGCAAAAATTTATGTGACGCATCAAAATGGAAAGGTCAGCTTAATTAATTTTATCAAGGAAGAAGATTTTTTCGGGGAAATGGAATTGTTAAATCCAATCTATTATACAAAAGGTATTCAAGCTTCTACCAAAACCGTTTGCTTTGCGATTCCTTTTCATCGCTGCCGCGCTAAAATGCTCGAAGACGCTGCATTTCTCCGTGAACTTGCGAAGTTCTTAAGTGTAAAATCCACACAAATGGCGGAAAAATATACACATAGTCTCTCCTTCCCACTAGAAAATCGGCTTGCCGATTTTATTTTGCAAACAGCAGATGGAGAGGTCTATAAGGAGAAACACGTCACCGTTTGTGATTTTTTAGGCGTCTCCTATCGCCACCTATTATATGTCTTTGCACAATTTTGCGATAAAGGCTATTTGCAAAAGGAAGGACGTCACTATCGCATCTTACAGTCCAACGAACTAAATGAACTTGCCAGGGTGTTGATGAATGAATGACTTCAGAGGGAGAGATGACTCCCTTTCTTTTTTAATAGGTTTCTACTGTAAGTGAAAGCCCATATATATAAGAGTAAAAGCTAACAGGGGTAGAAATCAGTGGACAAACAAAATAGCAGCTTTAGATGGGTTGTCTTTGCGTCGGTGATGTTTACGTATTTATTAATGGCGAGCCAGCGAACCGCTCCGGGATTGATTATAGACGAGGTGATGAGGGAGTTTCATGTAACCGCCTCAACGATTGGGCTACTGACGAGTATCCAATTTTTTGTCTACACGGGTTTACAAATTCCGATGGGCATGTTGGCAGATCGATTTGGTCCTAATTTATTCCTCATCGTAGGGGCGCTCCTTACAGGGTTAGGTACCATCATTTATAGTTTGGGTACGCATGAATATGTCCTGTTTTTGGCCAGAATCCTGACAGGAACCGGGGATGCAACGATTTGGGTCAATATGGTGTTAATTTTGAGCCAATGGTTTAAGGTAAAGGAATTTGTCCGGTTGATTGGACTGGCAGCAATGACAGGAAGTCTTGGCTTCCTTTTGGCGACTGTTCCTTTCTCCTTGTGGATTGACTTCCTTGGTTGGAGGGCAGCGTTTTTTTCTGCGGGATTGCTCCTATGCCTATGTGGGATTCTCCTTTTTGTTGTCCTTTTGAAAAAGCCAAAGCAGCTCTTTCCTACCGAACCGTTCGTTTTAAAAAAAGAGGGACAGCAGGATAAGACGCTGGTTGTACTGCGAAGAATCTTTTCGAATCGACAGGCATGGGCTTTATTTTTTTGTCACTTTGGGATTGTCGGAACATACGTAGGATTTATCGGTTCATGGGCAGTGCCCTATGGGATGAATTTGTACGGAATGACACGTTCAAATGCGAGTCAGCTCATTTTGCTTGGTCTGATCGGTGCGCTTATCGGTGCGCCGCTATCCAGTTGGATTTCAAGCCGGTTAGACAGGATCAAACGACCTTATGTGATGGTGCATATCCTTCTATTCCTGAGCTGGTCAACCTTTCTCTTTTTTAAAGGGCATCCGCCATTCCTCTTGCTGACGATGCTCTTCTTTGTGATTGGCCTTGCATATGGAGCAAATGCCTTAACGTTTGCTGCAGTTCGTCAGTCTTTCCCCATCATCGAATCGGGCCTTGCTTCTGGGTTTGCGAATACGGGTGGATTCCTAAGCGCCGTCTTGCTGCCAAGTATTTTCGGAAAAGTATTGGATTATTTTCAGATTGCTTCTGGCAGTCTAAGTCACGGATACTTCTACGGTTTTATTACCCCAGTGATCTTCTCGGTGATTGGCTTGGTGGGGGTGATTATGATTAAGTAGAAGCGTCAGAATGCGGAGCGAAAAAACAATGCCCCATCCCTCTGAAACAAGTGTCTGACCCCGATCCTTTAACGCTTTAACTTAATGGGGGTCAGGCACCTTTTTCAAGATGAAACTTTAGATTATTAGCTCTTGAATATACTCTAGACATTCACATTATACTTACATTTCAAGAGTATTTTTCCAAATTGAAATAATCAGTAGAAAAAGGGTGAGAAAGTGGATAAGGAATTTAAATTAGCTAGCCAACTATTAACTTTGATTGATACTGAACAAAGATGGTTTACCTTAGCCGAAATTGAAAAAGAATTAGGGATCTCAGATAAAACAATACGTAAGATGGTTGAGGAGATTAGCAAGCAATTACCACCTGCGATAACAATTGAAGTTTCTAGAGGGAAGGGAATCTTTCTTCACCGTGATAGGCGAAGCAAAACTGTGAATGAGGTCATTTCTATTATGTTCAGACAAACTGTTTTTTTTCGGCTGATGAATTTATTGTTTACTCATTTTGGTCGATTCTCAGTAGAAGAACTTGCTGAAGCAATGTTTATGAGTTCCTCCTCTTTGAAAAAACTGATTGTACAATTAAATAATAATGATTTGAAACAGTATAACTTACGCATTACTTATTCCTCACCTACAATAAAAGGGAATGAATTAAATATTCGATATTTTTATTGGAAGTTATATTGCGATGCATATGAATTTACGGGATGGCCCTTTGCGGAAATTAATTATACTTTTATAAATCAGTTAATTACAGATATAGAGAATGAGAAAAAAATTGTTTATTTTATCAATTCCAAAAGAAGATTATCTTTTTTAGTTGCTATTGTTTTAGATAGAGTGATGAAAGGAAAGTTTATAAAAATTACTGAACAATTTTATCCTTGGGAACAAGGTGTTTTTTATTTACCAGTGACAAATTTTGCAAAAAGGCTTGAACAAATGGCATCCATTGAATTACCGAAAGGCGAAATATTCTTTATGCAATCAATGTTTAGTCTTAGCCAATATAATTATTATGATGGATCAGAAACGGAATCGATGAAAGAAGTTGAACTTCGTAATAATAAAGAATCATATCAAATGGTTAATCAGTTTTTAACGTTATTGGTCGAGGTTTATCCCAATATTGATATGAATGAGCGATTTATTATGGAAATATATGAGTTCTTTGACAAGCTATTAATCGATAATGCCATTCCTGAATTGCTGTTGATTTCAAAAAGTAATTTAACTACATATGTTCAAAAAGAGTGTCAGCAGATTAATCAAGAATTGCAAACTTGTATGCAAAAGTGGAATACAGCTTACCCTTCTGTATTGTATAATGACGTTCATTTAACAAAATTAACACTATTAGTTAGTTCTAGCTTACGTTATAAAAGTAAAAAAGCTTTCTTAGTGATCGGAGAAGAATTTTCCATCCGTCATTACATAGCGAATTTAATAAAAAAGGAAATTGGGGACCAGTTGACCATTAATACTTCAATCATGAAAGGGCTGACTGATGAAATTGTGCAGCAACATAATATTGATTTCGTCATCAGTAACTTCCCCGTTGCATTAAAGACAGTGCCCGTTGTTATTATTTCTACGATTCCATCTAAAAGAGATTTAGATAATATTCGTAAAGAATTGCTGTTGTAATTTTGGTCCATTTTCTTCTGTTCTCTACGTAAGATTTTGGTCTAGTTTGTAAGTATGAAAAAACGTATCCTCAAAGTAGCTTCTTAGAAAAGCTACTTTTTTATTTTGGAATTGCTGGGGTAAACCCCTTTTTAGTGAAAAGTGGAAACGGTTTCCCTAGTTAACTTAAGTTTGGCGTTAGAATGATAAGGAGGAAAAGATATGAGTGTGCATTTAGGAGCAAAGAAAGGGGACATAGCAGAACTTGTTTTGCTTCCAGGGGATCCTTTGCGTGCAAAATTTGTGGCAGAGCATTTTTTAGATGAGGCCTATTGTTATAACGAGGTAAGAGGGATGTATGGGTACACTGGATTATACAAAGGTGTGCAGGTTTCCGTTCAAGGGACTGGGATGGGAAATCCATCGATGAGCATTTATGCGACTGAATTGATAAACGATTATGGGGCGAAAAAATTGATTCGCATTGGGACATGTGGTGCTATGCAAAAAGAGCTTAAAATCCGTGATATTATATTAGCCCAAGCGGTTTCCTCAGATAGCAATCTGACAGAGAAGATTTTTTATGGGTGTAATTATGCACCAACGGCAGATTTTTCATTGTTAATGAAAGCATACCAGCAAGCACAAAGTAAAAAAGCAAATGTCTATGTAGGCAACATTTATAATTCAGATGAATTTTACCGTGAAACATTAGATAGACTTCATAAATTTATGGATTTCGGTGTATTAGCGGTAGAAATGGAAAGCACAGCCCTTTATACGTTAGCTGCCAAATATGGTGTAAAAGCATTATCCATTTTGACAGTAGGGAGTCAGTTATTAACAAATGAACGCTTAACGCATAAAGAAAGTGAGCAATCCTTTTACGAAATGGTAGAAATAGCCCTTAATACAATCATTCTATGACTAATTTATATGTAAAAGTGAATAGGTAGGGAAAGAAAGTGGGAAAGAAATGAGAATGATTCTGTCTGGATTGCAGTGGATGATTTTTATGATCGCCGGTGCAATTGCTGCACCAATTGCTATCGCAGATTTATATAACTTAACGCCAGTGGAAACTGCTGGACTCATCCAGAGCACAATGATTACGTTAGGGATAGCAGGCTTTTTACAAGGGCTGATTGGTCATAAATTACCTATTCATGAGGGTCCAGCAGGTTTATGGTGGAGCATTTTTACCATTTACGCAAGTTTAGTCGGAGTATTATATACTTCCCATATTGTAGCTTTACAAGCTTTATGTGGAGGAATGATCATTAGCGGCGTTTTATTTATCTTACTTTCACTATTTAAGCTGATGGATAAAATTGCTCGTCTTTTTACGCCAACTGTAACGTTTATCTATTTACTATTATTGATTTTACAATTAAGTGGTTCTTTCATGAAAGGGATGATGGGAATTACATCAAGCCACACTATGTTTGATGGTAAAGTATTTTTACTTAGTGTGATCTTGATTTGCATTACCTTTTGTTTTGGAAATAGCCGGTTTATTTTACTGCAAAGGTTTTCAGTCATAATTAGTATATTTATAGGTTGGTTATTATTTATTATTTTCGGTAATATGCCGGCGATTCCACAGGCGGATACGCTAGTTAAACTACCGAAGGTCTTCCCATTCGGTAGACCACATTTTGATGTTGGAACCATCACCACTGCGTGTTTATTAACACTGTTATTAATAACCAATGCAATAGCATCTATTCGTTTGATGGAGTCCGTTATGAAACAAGAGGCCTCCATTGATAATAATCGTTATTTGCGTGCAGGATTCACTTCCGGGATTAATCAATTGATTTGCGGTTGCATAGGGGCGATTGGCTCAGTACCTATTTCAGGCGCAGCAGGATTTGTTGAACAAACAGGTATGAGGGAGCGCAAATCGTATGTAATTGGCTGTAGCTTAGTGATCGGTACCTCATTGCTTCCACCGATTATGAATATAATAGCAGCGATTCCAGCTCCTATAGGGTATGCTGTCACATTCGTTATTTTTGTGAAGATGGTTGGATTATCTTTGAAAGAATTAAAAAGCGTTATTCATGAAGAACGAACTTCTATTGTTAGCGGCGTGTCTTTGTTGGTTGGCGTTGGTTTAATGTTTATCCCTTCATCAGCCACCATTCATTTATCTCCGATCGTGGTAGCTATTTTAAATAACGGGTTAATTTGTGGAAGTCTTTTAGCTATTATTCTAGAACAAGGATTAATAGGGAAAGCAAGGCATGGGACTAAGCATAGTCACTAAACAGTGAAGGCGTATAAAACAGGAAAAATGGAACAAGCTTTATAACCAACACTTTGGAGGAATATAAAAATGCATTATATAATGTCTGTTGCTGGTCTGGTTATTGTCCTCTTGCTGGCATGGCTTGCGAGTAATGATAAGAAAAAGATCAAATATCGTCCGATCATTACCATGATTGTTATTCAAATTGTGTTAGGATTGCTTTTACTAAAAACGAGTGTAGGGGAATTTTTAATCAAAGGTTTTGCGGACAGTTTTGCAAAATTGCTTGGATATGCCAACGAAGGGACTAATTTTGTCTTTGGTGGGATTGCCAACGAAGGGGCGCATACATTTTTCCTTTTTGTGTTGATGCCAATTGTTTTTATGTCAGCAATAATAGGGATTTTACAACATTATAAAATATTGCCTTTTATTATAAGGTATATTGGTTTAGTACTAAGCAAAGTAAATGGAATGGGAAAATTAGAATCTTATAACGCGGTTGCAGCAGCAATTGTAGGGCAAAATGAAGTGTTTATTTCCGTAAAAAATCAACTAGGTTTATTGCCTAAAAATCGCTTATACACATTGTGTGCGTCAGCGATGTCGACTGTATCCATGTCAATTGTTGGTTCCTATATGACCATGCTAGAACCTAGGTATGTAGTAGCAGCCTTATTATTAAACTTATTTGGCGGTTTTATCGTTGCCTCTATCATTAATCCGTATGAAGTTAAACCGAAAGAAGATATTGTTGAAGTTCAGGATGAAGAAAAACAAACATTTTTTGAAATGCTGGGCGAATATATTATGGATGGTTTTAAAGTAGCTATAGTAGTTGGGGTAATGCTAGTTGGTTTTGTTGGATTAATTGCTTTAATTAACGGACTCTTTAGCGGTATATTCGGCATCTCTTTCCAAGGGATTTTAGGGTATGTCTTTGCACCAATTGCTTTTCTTATGGGTGTACCATGGCATGAAGCTGTTAAAGCTGGTAGTATCATGGCGACAAAACTTGTATCGAATGAATTTGTTGCCATGCTTGACTTTGTTAAGATAAAAGAAAGTTTAAGTGATCGTACAACAGCCATTGTATCAGTTTTTCTCATTTCATTTGCTAACTTTGGATCTATTGGTACAATCGTGGGTGCGGTCAAAGGATTAAATGAAAAGCAAGGTAACGTGGTTGCCCGTTTCGGATTGAAATTATTATATGGTGCTACTCTTGTAAGCGTTCTATCCGCAATAATCATCGGCATTGTATTTTAATATATTTTAAACAAGGATTATGCAAAATTGATGCCTGGCTCCCATTGCAATAAAGCATTAACGCAGTGGGGGTCAGGCACCATCCGGATAACAAGAATTTTCTCAAGTGGAAATTCTCTGAACTTCACTGTTTCAGTTCCATACCTCTTCAGGAGTATGCCTGAATAGTAAATCTAGTTGTGGTGTAAAGTTGGGTATACCATTATTTAGTGTGTTAGCATATTTTCGTAGACGTTCAATTTCCTCATGTAGAAATTGATTGATTTACTTGGATTTTAGGTTCTTTATCCAGTTCTTCTCCATCCAATTTCCTTTTTAATAGAGTGTTTATTTCATTCTTTAGTGGACCCTCTGGAACTAAATGATTCTCTAATGTTGAAAATTCTAATGGGGGAAACTCATTATATTTCTCAATCCATCCTGCCGCTAAAACGGTCCTAAGTACGTAAAAATATTTTTTTATTTTCACTTCTTCCCCTTGCAAATATTCTCTGAAATTATTGGCTGCCATATTAAGATAGTGATGTAAACAGGAGTTGGGAGCGAAAATGCTTTTGCTTAGTTCTTGCAACTGCTCAATCGTTGAATAAGCTTGATAGTAGACGATTTCTGAACGAAGACATTCCATTACTGGGGGATTGGACTTTCTAAATAATCGTAAGGATTTAGTCAATACCCAGCCTGTAATATCAAGCAAGTCATTTATCGGTAATTCAATGACATCCCGTTTTGATCCAATACCGATTGGATTATTCGATGAAGGCAAAAGCCGTTGTTGATAATCAGATGGGGAATGTCGTGATTGCTCCACTTCTTGAGCGTAATGACAATGCCTACTGGGTAGCGATTGCCCAGATTGATTTCATCCATCAAGGTGCAATGAAGGTAGCTCATGTCGAACGATATTCCAAAGACCATTCAGAGGCATCCCCACTATTATTTCCAGACGGGACATTCAAAATGGACGTAGGCCCCATCGAATTTAAAAATGATGAGGACTATGATATATATTTTGATTATAGGATTCTAAAAGGAGAGAAATTTTCTCTCCTTTTAAATGCTGAAATAATGAATATAGGTGCCTGACCCTAGATTAAAAGTAGTATGGTTTTCAAATGTTTAAGAATGTGAGAGGTGCTAGAAATGCAAATTTCTCGACACTTTCCTTTTTGCAGACAGAGAATCTATTGAAGATTCATTGAATCCTTTAACGATGAGCCATACTGCTAAAATCATTTCATTAGCTGCTACAGGTAGGGCCAATAGACCACCGAAAATAGAAACTTGTTGAATAAGCCCGAACATGACTAAAAAGGCACAAATAAAAACTAGAGTTGCCCCTGTCATACCTAAGATGGGGATAAAACTAGGTACGAGCTTCGATTTATAAAATATATAACTGTACATCATGGTATTGATACCGAGCATTAAATTGGGGCCAATCAAAAATGTCCATCCATGTATTGCTTTTAATAAAGTTCCTGAGGCTTGATAAAAGGCGATATCTGGAGATCCTCCTGCTACATACTCCCGGCTTAAGGTCAATAGGGACAGTATGCTGATTATACCAAATGTAATGACAATTGCTTCAAGAAACCTGAAGCAAACATGCCAAAGAGCTATCGTTTCATTATACTTTCTTAAAAATGGAAACATTGTCGTCGCTGTACCAACCGCTGAAACGACAAGAATTAACTCCATAATCGCTCCCAATATCACTTGATTGGCATGCTCATTACCTTTAATCAGGTAATCGGGACCGTTTAGGATGGGATCGTACAATATTAGACCTATTATTGCCGTTACGGCTGCAAGTATAAATAGTACTCCCACAATTTTTGCCGCTTTTTTGTTTGAATTCATTTTATCTCCGCCTTTTAATAAATTCATAACCGGTAAAGCTATTTCCTACAACTTGGTGTAGTCCCCATAAAAGAATACCTCTTCCAAAGGTAAGTTAAAGGCATGAGCAATTCTAAAAGCCAGTTCTAGAGATGGGGAGTAGTTTCCCTTTTCGAGAGCCACAATCGTTTGTCTTGTTACTCCCACCTTGTCAGCCAACTGCTGCTGGGTCATTTCATCATGGTTGAATCGTAATTTTCGAATATGATTGCCGACAAGACTTTTTCCCACTCTTACACTCCTCTCCGATAGTGATAAAATTTCGTAATGGAGCCGGTCACATCGGAAATGAATCCTGAAATGATCAGGATTATGAACATCACCAGTAACGGCTGATAAATGATCAACGATCCCATTGCAACAAGAAAGCCTAGGATAAACACAAAAAAAGAATTTCGGAACGCTTTCAACTCAATCAATTTATCCAGTTCATCCGCAAATCTGGGTTCCTTTTCTCTCGTCGTAATTCTAAAGACAATGTTAAAAATAATGCTGATAATGATGTGAGCAACTATTGAAACTAGTGTCAAGATGAGGACGAAGGATCCCCAATAGCGCAAGGTTTCAATCGACTCTATACCCTCTTCAGGGTACTGAGGGTACATGTACAAGCAATAAGATACGAAAATAACTATGGTGCTAATCAATGATACGATACTTTTCTTTTCTTGATAGGTCATGTTTTACACCTCCTGTATAATCACATTTACATTTTGTAATGTATTATATTCATATTGTAAAGTGAAGTATACATGGAATTGTATATTTTACATAAAATAGGCCGGATACTCCTATTAGGCAGTTTTCCGACCTTGTGTTGACTCAACTTGATAATTGTCATGAATATTTAAATATAAAAAATGCCTCATTTAGATACATAACGGTGAACCTTACCATTGAAAGTTCAAATGCAGATGGGTTGCCAATAGTACCTGTATCATTGGCGTATAAGGGGAAAATAATCAGGTTGAATGATATACTTTTAGATACTGATTGTTCAACCACAACTTGCTTTAGCACTTGTTCATTTAAGTGAAAGAAATTTAGATCATTCATTTTGATCCATCAGTGATAGGGAGCAAGCATAATCAGATTATTAATGCTAATGAATTCAGAAGGGAATAGATGACATGAAATTACAAGGAAAGAAAGTTATCAGCCTGTTGCATCATGATTTTGAAGACTTAGAGCTTTGGTATCCGATTTACAGACTTCGCGAAGAAGGCGCCGTCGTCCATCTTGCAGGAGAAGAGGCCGGCAAAGAATATAAGGGGAAATATGGAGTACCTGCCCAATCGGATTACGCTTATGGCGATGTTAAAGTTGATGATTATGATGCAATTTTAGTCCCAGGGGGATGGGCTCCGGATAAAATCCGCCGTTTTCCAGAAGTGCTTTCTCTTATACAGGAAATGAATTCAAGTGAAAAGGTAATTGGCCAAATTTGTCATGCCGGCTGGGTGCTCATTTCTGCAAAGATTCTTAAAGGAAAAAAAGTAACAAGTACACCCGGGATTCGGGATGATATGGAAAATGCAGGAGCAATTTGGTATGACGAGCCTGTAGTCACAGATGGTCACCTCGTATCAAGCCGCCGTCCGCCGGATCTTCCTGATTATATGAGGGAATTTATTCGTGTTTTAGAACAGAAGTAGATAAGAGGCCAGTGTACCTGCCCCCAGTGTTTTAAAGCTTTAATACACTAGGGGGGCAGGCATTTTTATACGATTATTATTCAGGACCTAAATATTATCCTTTTAAATAATATTGTAAGATTGGAGAGTTGGAAATTCTATCATTTGTTAGAACTTTTGGAGTCAGCCCGCCATTTAACTCAACAAATTCTTGGCCAGACTTTGTCTTGACAAAATAAATATCGTCAATAGGGGTTCCTTTTATGTAATAGACTATGATACCTTGTCTGCTATAAAAATTTTCAATTTGCTCTTGAACCTTTTCGTTTACAGATTTTTGTTGCTGGGAAATGACTCCTGGTATATTATTTTGAAAGCTTTCTTCCATTGAAGTAATTGAAGTTTGAATTGGGGGTACTTCATTACCGACTCATCTTGTTTGATCATTAAGTTGGTTAGTTAATATCTGAATTTTAATGGATTGATTAGTAATGCTTTGTAGTAGTTTAATTATTTCTGAGAAACCGAAAAATATTGCCCCCGGCAATGATCCCTTCAAAGAATATTCCCCATCCAACCCCAGTTTGTAGCCCTCCTAATTCCCTAAATAAATCATTGGTTCCATAGTATACTCTACTGATAGTACATCCTAATATAATTAAGAATCCTATATCTTTTAGTAAACTGGTAAAAGAAATAATCAATCTTCGAAATTAGTATATGGTATGGTGAACCGTATCATAAGTAACGGCAAACTCCAAGCATTTTTACTAATTATCCCTAGGACTATTCAAAGAAAAATCACATGCAGTTTTGGTGTTACAGAATATAAAAAGGGTGACACGAAGCATTCTTTACTATCTCGGGCTGATAAAGCTTTATACATCTCTAAAGAAAACGGGCGGAATCAGGTATGTGTAATCTAAACAAAAAAGCGGCTATCGATAAAAGATAGCCTTTTTTATCGTTTAGGAAATTATAGATTTCTACCTTGTTGATAACTCACAACAAGTTTAGCGGAATCTAGCTCCAGCGCCCAGCCAGTTTTCATCCCCGAAATAACTTCTTCGAGTATCTTGCGACAATCATGAGCTTTAGCTGATGATTGTCGCAGCTCCAGGTCGCTTCGGTCCTGTCACTGAAGTCAAAGAACGACTTCACCGCCAGGCCCTTCGACACACAGGATGTGTTAGTGCCGGCGATGCCACAGGACATGGCGGTTTTAGCCGGCCAGCGCTTGTCGGGGCTAACCAGGGCGCTTGCGCCTTTTGTTCTTTAAGTTTTTTTCTTAAGAATTAGCTTAATTTATTTACTCGCAACCGAACCGCCATCTACCCGAAGGTTTACACCATTAATAAAGTAAGCCTGTTCAGAAGCTAGATAAACAACAGCAGACGCTGCTTCATCAACTGTTCCAGGCCGTTTTACTTCGACATGTGGACGGTTTTCCTTTAAAAATTGTTGAGTAGCTTCATAGGTTATATTCAGTTGCTTCGCATTATCTTTTAATAGATTTTCCAGCATTGGTGTCATGATAAATGCTGGTGACACAGTATTCGCCAGAATTCCCTGTGTGGCATACGCCTTTGATAAGCTCTTTGAAAAATTGATAATTGCTGCCTTTGAAGCATTATAATGAGGCATAAACGAATCAGGCTGAAGCCCTGATTCCGATGAAATATTAATGATGCGTCCAAATCCGGCTTTTTTCATAAAAGGGATAACTGCTTTGGTTACGCGGACAGTCCCAAATACATTTACATCAAATATATGCTGCCAGGCCTCTATATCCAATGCTTCAAAATCATCAAATCCATTGGCTATTCCTGCATTATTTACGAGTATATCGATTGATTTGAAGCGGTCGATTGCAGAGGAGACCAGATGTTCCACATCAGATTGTTTCGTTAAATCAGCCTGAACGGCAAGCACATTGCCTCCCAGCATTTCAATTTCCGCTGCTGCTTCTTTTAATGCTTCTTCACCACGGCCACAAATTACAACATTGGTGCCTTCCTTGGCAAACGCGACGGCAATTGCTTTTCCAATACCTTTACTGCCGCCTGTCACGAGTGCCGGATTTTCTGCTCTAATACTCAATAAAGGAGGGAAACCACTAAGGTGGTTTCCCTTTAAAATGTTCCGTCTTGTTTAGTATAAGGTATATTCTTATACTTGCTGAGCAAGGACAATTATCATCACGATTCCCATTTTTTGTAGAACAATTCAAGGAAGCAGAGATGGAATGAGATAAGTGAACTCCTTATACAATAGGAAGCCAGCCAGGGATGCCAGTATAGTACTCCCACATTTTATCAGAAATAGCCAGTTCTTTTTGATCTTTTTTAGATAAGGTTGTACGGATTTTGTCTTCTTCACCGGCTTGTACTTTTTGTACCCACTGAGGTTCCATTATCAATTCTCTCCCTAAAGCGATTAAAGGTACACCTGTTTCAAATGCTTTCATCACTTCATCGGGTGTCCGCAGCATCCCAACACCCATCACAGGAACACGATCGCCGACACGTTCGTGGATCATAACAACTCGGGATGTCTGACCGTTATCATCACGGATTGATCCGTTCCAAAAGCCGCCGACAGAAATATGGAGATAATCCAGGTCCTGGTCCGCTAACTTGTCCACTAATTGCAACGTGTCTTCCATGGTGATGCCAGGATTCTCTCTTTCTTCAGGCGATAACCGATAGCCGATGATAAAAGGTTTTGTTGCATGGTCTGAAACTGCTTTTTTAACAGCGTCAACTACAGCAAGCGGGAAGGACATACGTTTTTCCAGCGTTCCACCCCACTTGTCAGTTCTGCGATTTGAGTGTGGAGAAAAGAATTGCTGAATCAAATACGTATTGGCACCATGGATTTCAACTCCATCATACCCAGCTTCGATTGCTCTTCTGGTTGCTTCACCAAATGCTTTAATAATTTCATCGATTTCGTCTGCTGTCATTTCCCGAGGTACCACGGCATCGCCCCGTTCCGCTGCTACCGCACTCGGAGCAATTGGTTGACGTTCGAGCAATTCTTCAGGCGGGCACATTCTGCCACCGTGAAAAATTTGTAAAATCGCCTTTGAATCTTTTTCCTGTATAGCTGTCGCCACGCGTCTTAAACTAGGGATTAGGGAATCGGAATCTGCACCAAATTCACCCGGGAATCCTTTTCCATTCCTGGTGACGTATGTGCATGCGGTGATTACCGCTCCTACACCACCGGCACGTTCTTGATAATACGCAACTTCTTCGTCTGATACTTCACCATTTTCATGTGCCGCCGTATTGGTCATGGGTGCCATTGTAATACGGTTCTTTATTTCAACTCCAGAACGGAAGGTAAATGGTTTAAAAGCAGCTTCATATTTTTGCTTCATTTTTTTCTCCTTTTGTTTACTCAAGTTTGTTAAAGGGTTTTGCTATTTAGCAAATGGATAACATAGACTACAAAAATTTCTTTGACAGGCAAATTTTTATATTCTATACAAAAAAATTTATAGAGATACATTAAAAGCTTGCCATAAGGATCGGCCAGTTTTGACCTATTTTAGCTGAGTAATTTCTGCCAATATTTCATAGGAATGGAGGCGGGCCTTATGATCGTAAACCTGGGCGATTGCCATGATTTCATCGGCTTGACTTTCATCCAGAAACTTTTCCAGCTTTTCTTTTATGGTTTGAGGACTGCCGACAATCGAAGTTCCTAGTTGGTTCTCAAGAGCAGCTATTTCATAGTCGCTCGCTATATCATTAATATTATCCACTGGAGGCTGCAATGGGACTTCCTTCCCGCGCATCAAATTCAAGAACTGCTGCTGCAATGTTGTAGCGAGTCGCTCAGCTTCTTGATCTGTGTCGGCCGCAATGATGTTTAGCCCTACCATTGCATGCGGCTTGTCCAGTACTTTAGAAGGCTTAAACGAACGGCGATACAGCTGGATAGCCGGCAGTGTGTTATGCGGCGAGAAATGGCTCGCAAATGCAAACGGCAGTCCAAGCTCTCCTGCTAGCTGGGCACTGTATCCGCTTGAACCTAACAGCCAAATAGGTATGTTTAATCCCTCACCCGGAATTGCTTTAACATGACTATATCCTTGTGCCAGGGAAGGGTCAAAGTAATTACGGAGCTCAGCCAGCTGCTCAGGGAAATCTTCTCCTGAACTTCTCAAGTCACGTCTTAATGCACGTGCGGTAAGCTGATCAGTGCCTGGTGCACGGCCCAAGCCAAGATCAATACGTCCTGGATATAATGATTCCAGAGTACCAAATTGCTCAGCAATAACAAGAGGTGCATGATTCGGCAGCATAATGCCGCCTGAACCTACCCGGATTTTTGATGTACCTGCTGCAACATGGGAAATGACTACCGATGTTGCAGAGCTGGCAATAAATGGCATATTATGATGCTCAGCGAGCCAATATCGGTTATACCCCAGCTTTTCAGCGAGCCGGGCCAGCTCCAAAGTATTGCGAAAAGAATCAGCAGGCGTACTCCCATCTGCAATTGGAGAGAGATCCAGGACCGAGAATGGAATATCCGTAATTTGTTTTGTATCATTTTCAGGCATATGCTCATCTTCTTTCTTTAAAAATTTCGTTTCAAATCTCTAAAAGAATTTACAGGTTGTTTTCTTTGTCTTCTTTTCTGCTTCAATCTAAATAACATTAATTTAACAGATTTAATATCTGCAGAAAATACATCCTTTATTGGACTAGACACTGTTTATTTTACTGCAGCCTGAGCCAAAATTTCATAAGAGCGTAGCCGTGCCTTATGATCAAAAATCTCTGTATGAGCCATAATTTCATCAGCGTCAGTCTTTTCTATTAACTCATGGAGCTGCTGCTTCACACCTGCAGGGTCCCCGATGATGGAAGTGAAAAGCTGTTCTTCAACCGCCCTGCGTTCATTATCGTTCCAAAGCCCGTCCATATTATCAACAGGAGGCAAAATGGGCGAAGGCTGTCCGCGGGTTAACAAAAGAAATTTTTGATACATCGAAGTGGCAAGCCTTTGTGCCTCCTGTTTCTCATCAGCAGCCACCACTTGAACGGCTAACAGTACATAAGGCACCTCCAAAAATTGAGACGGACGAAAATAATCCCGGTACAGACTTATGGCCTCCATCATGTTACCTGGAGCAAAATGTCCCGCGAAAGAGAATGGTAACCCAAGTATTCCAGCCAATTGTGCACTATAAAACCCTGAACCTAACAGCCAAATTGGCACATTTGTTTTTTCGCCGGGAATGGCGTGAAAGCTAAATGAACCATTCTTAGTGGCTGTTCCTGTACCATAAAGATATGCGATAAGCTCCTCAAGCCGGGCATCAAATTCAGGTTCACCAGCAACCCGCTGCCGCAATACATTTGCTGTATATTGGTCGGTGCCAGGTGCCCGCCCCAATCCAAGGTCGATCCGGCCAGGGAAGAAGGTTTCTAATGTTCCAAATTGCTCAGCCACGGAAAGAGGAGAATAATGGGAAAGCAGCATTGCGCCTGATCCAATACGCATTTTTTCCGTGACAGAGGCTACTCGTCCAATTACGATCGGGGATGCTGAACTCGCCATTCCTGCCCAATTATGATGTTCAGCAAGCCAAAACCGTTTATATCCCCACTGCTCTGTTTTCTTTGCTAGATCAAGCGTGTTTTGAAGGGAAAGTTCGGCTGACCCTCCCTCGACAATTGGGGAGGGATCTAGTACTGAAAGTTCTATTTTCTTTGTCATAATTCTTCCTCCTTTTATACAACTTAATTTTTTAAAGCTGGCCTGTACCTTTATGGGTTGGAAAGTAGGGTAAAACAAATTCTCCAAGTTCCTGGATTACTTCCTCTGGAGAGCGCTTGGAAAAATACAGAACAAACGCCAAATGGTTGACACCAATCGCTTGAAATTGATGAAGTAGATCAACTAAACGGTTTCTTCCCACGGAATAGCCTAAGGGTATGGGGACAGGAATTTCATCGGGATTTTCCGATAAATCGATGAATAAGCTTTGAGAGAAGGGTTTGAAATCTCCTGGAGCATGAACTTCAGTTAAAGCACGATAATCCTGGATAAGCTGCGCCTGTTGAATAATGCTTCTTGGGTATTGAAGCCACCCATCCCCATTCCTGGCTATCCAATTGATAGACTGATTGCTAAATCCAGTCACCATGGTCGGAATCGAAGATACAGGCTTTGGGATTAACCTCATATCTGTACCATCGATCAGCCCGGCGTGGCTGTGGATAGTCGGCTGATCCTCTTTTAACAGCCGGTCGAGAATTTCGAAATTTTCTTTAAATAACGGACCGCTTTCTTGCTTAGATATCCCTAAAGCTGTAAAGTCTTTTTCCCTGTCCCCTGATGCCACTCCCATAATCAATCGACCTGGAAACAATTGATCGATTGATGCAGCTTCCTTGGCTACCCTGACGGGGTGGCGCAAAGGGAGAACTACACTTCCTGTCACTAACGCAATGTGCTTCGTATAGGCAGCAAGATACGTCAAATAAATCCATAAATCGTACTTTTGGCCGTTATCATCAATATTCAAATTCTGCATCGTAATATCACGGAGCCATAATGAAGCAAAGCCATATTCCTCAATTTTACGGGCAAGCTCCAGCTGATTCTCCATAATCGGATTTTTAGACATCCTGGCAGTCGGGAGGATAAATCCGAGTGTCATTTTGTCTTTCTGGTACATGCTGTTATAGGCACGATGATTTTGAAAACTCACTCTTGGTCCTCCTTAAAAGGTTATATTTTTAAGCCTATATACTTTTCAAACTGTTTAATGGTTTCCTCATTGCGCCGATAATAAGTCCATTGTCCGATTCGTTTCATTTCCACCAGCCCGCTTTGCAATAGGATAGACAAATACTGGGAGGTAGTGGACTGTGATAGTCCTACTTTGCTGCGAATATCACTAACACAAACCCCGCCATCAAAGCCTTTTTCTTTGATGACATGGGCCTGCGGGGAAAAATTATTATCAGGTTCTTTCAACATTTGCAGAATATTTACTCTTATTTGATTTGACAGAGCCTTGAAAATTTCAACTGCCTGTTCGTCATTTATCATATTTGATTCCCGATTCAACGTTGCCCGCCCCTTTCTGATCTTATTAAAATCTATTTTGCTTGGAATGCGTATAAACTATCGAACAAAAGGATATTGATAATTTGCGATATCTCTATATTACTTTCCTTTATACCCAAAATCAAATATTATGCTTTAGAAAGGGCTAGAAAACGGCTTTAAAGGAACTACACCAATTAGCTTTTTGGTTGCCACGTGATAAAACGTATCAGATAAAGTTTGAATATGACGGAAAAAAGGCAGAATCAAAGATTGCCACTTTTGAAGGTAATCCTACTTGCATTACAACCATGCAGCTAAAGTAGTGAATTACTTGGTTAATATGAGCAGTATATATGAACTAAAAAAAGGTTCAGTCCCCTGTCACTTTCATGTGCGGAAGCTGAACCTTTTTATTGGTATCATTGCCAATAATGGGAGATAAATCAGATTGGGTGTTGTACTTGTAGGTACAGGTTGTTCAACCAGAATAAAAAAATTATGAAGGGTAAGTCACCCTTACTGCTTGATCAATAAGGCCCAATAAACGTAATTATAGAAGCAGTTTTAACCGGTACCAATCTCCAAAATTAGTATATGGTACGGTAAACCATACCATAAGTAAATGAGGTTTTCATTCGAGTAATATTTTAATAGACCAAAGAGACGCTGCCTGATTTTAGGAAGCGCCTTTTTGGTATACTATTTATACTTTTATTAGAAGTCAAAGTTATCTGGATCAGGTCCCACTCGATGGTCTTGATTAAGCCGGTCAATTTGTTCCATGTCTTCTTTAGAAAGTTCGAAATCAAATACATCTGAGTTTTCAACAATACGATGTTCCTTCGTGGACTTTGGTATGGTTACCACACCGTTTTGCAAATCCCATCGTAAGATAATTTGTGCAATCGACTTGTTATATTTATTAGCAATTTCTAAAAGATCCGAGTTATCCAATAGCTGGCCTTGCATTAACGGCGACCAAGCTTCCAGCTGTATTCCATGTTTTTGACAAAAAGACTGGAGGTTTTTTTGAGTTAATCGTGGATGATATTCTACTTGGTTCACCATCGGATTGATTTCTGCTTCTTTCATTAATTCTTCCAGATGATGGATTTGGAAGTTGCTTACTCCAATCGCTTTTACTTTTCCTTCTTTATAAAGTGTTTCTAATGCGCGCCATGCCTCTTTGTATTTGCCTTCTACAGGCCAGTGAATCAGATATAAATCCAAGTAATCAAGTCCAAGTTTTTTTAAGCTTGTTTCATATGCAGCGATGGTTGATTCGTAGCCTAAGTCAGCATTCCAGACTTTTGAAGTGATAAAAAGGTCTTCTCTGGAAACCCCTGTTTCTTTCATGCCAGCAAGGATGGCTTGGCCAACACTTTCTTCATTTTCATAAATGGCAGCTGTATCAATACTCCGGTAACCATGTTTAATGGCAAAATTAACGGCATTAACTAATTCAGGACCTTCCTCCACTTTAAATACCCCAATCCCAAACCAAGGCATTTTGATTCCATTATTCAGTGTTGTTGTAGATTGTAAATTTTTTAACATAATATAACCCTCCGTAATGTGTTTTGTGAGCACAATGAAATTTAAGCGCACTTTTGGCCCGGTATACTAACCGCTTTTTGATCGTTCTTTTCAAGATTCCGGCTCCAGCCAGTCAAGAGAACAGCTGCTAAAACCATTAATGAGCCGATCCAAGTAGTATGAATCAGTCCGACGGAATCTGTAATAACTCCTCCCAGGTAGGATCCAAAGGCAATGCCAATGTTAAAAGCAGCAATATTAATTGCGGAAGCTACATCAACCGCAGTTGGAACAAACCGTTCTGCTAACATGACGACATATACTTGTAGTCCCGGAACATTCATAAAAGCAAGAAGGCCCATAAAGAAAACGGTAATTAGGCCGCCAAGCTTAAACGGTGCTGTGAACATGAAGACAAAAAGAACAACTGCTTGAACAATAAACATAAAAAATAATGCTCCAAGCGGATTTTGATTGGATAACTTTCCGCCTATCATATTTCCAATAGCAATCGCTAGTCCATATAGAAGCAGAATCACAACCACGGTACCTTCTTTAAATCCAGTTATATCCTGCAGGATTGGGGATAAATAAGTGAAGACTACAAATGTTCCACCATATCCTAAGGCGGTTATGATAAATAAAAGTAATAATCGTCCATTTTTCACCAATTTAAACTGATCGCGTAATGCGATGCGAGTCCCTCTTTTTAAGTCAGATGGAACGAGGAGGCTGTTTGCAATCAGAGCAATGATTCCAACTGCTACAATAAGAATAAACGCCATTCTCCAACCGAAATTCTGTCCAATGAATGTCCCTAATGGAACGCCTGTAACAGTTGCTACTGTAAGACCGGAAAACATGATGGATATGGCACTGGCCCGGCGGTTTTCAGGTACTAAATCGGCAGCAATCGTTGAACCAATAGACATGAAGACACCATGTGAAAAAGCAGAAATCACACGAGCGATTAGTAATACACCAATACTTGCAGCATTTGCTGCCATACTATTGCCGACAATAAAAATGACCATAATCCAAAGTAATAAAGTTTTGCGTGACATCCTGGAAGTGAGCGATGTTAAGACAGGCGCCCCGAATGTAACTCCTAAAGCGTATAGGGAAACAGTAAGGCCAGCTGTAGTAATAGGTACTTTTAAATCCCCAGCTATCAATGGTAATAACCCTACACTGATGAATTCGGTCGTTCCTATAGCGAATGCACTTGTGGCCAAGGCAAGAAGTGCAAATGTGCTTCGTTTTTTATCGATAGACATATGATCCCTCCTAAATATTGTGAAATTGTATGAATGTACTTCCTTAATGGTCATGATATAAATGAATGAACTATCCATTTCAGTCGGCAAATGTTATTATGGAATATATCGTAGCCATTGGGAAGTACGTACTTTGAAGTAATATAGGAACCTATAAGTAATATAGGTACTTTTTAGTTCCCATTGATTCAGGAGGAGTTAGTTGATGAAGAAAAAGAAATACAATATATCAGTTGAAGCGACCCTGGAAGTGATTGGAGGGAAGTGGAAATGCGTGATTCTATGCCATCTGACACACGGCAAGAAACGGACAAGTGAATTGAAGCGTCTGATGCCAAATATCACTCAAAAGATGCTAACTCAACAATTACGTGAATTAGAGGAAGATGGAATCATTAATAGAATTGTATATAATCAAATTCCCCCTAAAGTGGAGTATGAGCTTAGTGAGTATGGATCAAGCCTGAAGGTTATTTTAGACTCATTATGCGCATGGGGAGAAAAACATATTACGAAAGTATATGGCGATAAATTTACGGTTTTAGAAGAGAATGTTTTAAATGAACATTTGAAGTAATCTTATCTTTAGGAAACCTCATTTTTTATTCGTAACGGTGAACCGTATCATAAGTAAATGAGGTTTTTGTGAAAAAAGTAACAGCACCCTCTAATTTGATGGAGAGGTGCTGTTATGTTATTTGAATGCTTAGTTTACTTTAATATTCACCCTTAATGACAAAATACGAGCCCCGAATTGTTCCAGCTAGTTTCGACTTCTGCCTAGCAAACTTAAACTTCCCTTCTAACTCCTTTGGTACCTCCATCCCCTCAGAAAGCTTAAAACCAACGGCCCGCTTCTTAGGGTCATCAACCGTATACATAACGTTGACCGAAAGACCATCCTCATAAAAGACGTAGGTAAATTTGATATTTTCCACTTGAAAACGCGACGTTTCTAAAGGTTTGGCCGCAAACTCAATATCACGTTCTTCTTTCAAAATTCGATTCACATAATAAAGTTTTTCTTGACTTTCGCAAGCTGGCACAACCGTAAATTCATGCTTGTATTTGTTCATAAAGTAACGGGCTTCATTAGCACGCAAACCAGCAAGAGCTTCTACTACAGGTGAGGACTCTAAACCAACAGTAGACACATTTTTAAAATCAACGATATAGGACAATTTCATCCCTCCACTTGTCACTTTATTTCCTAACTACAGGAATCCACATTTCACCAAATACTAAGCCGTTTCGCTGCCCCATCTCAACCGTTGTATTTGGCCCGCCAACATAGGCAACAATCTTTGCTTCTGCCAACGCCTGACCAAAGGCAATGCCAGTAAGTGTATTACTCAATTCATCAGCCGTCTTCGCTTCCCCTTTAACAACCAGGTATTCCCCCTTAGGAAATTGGATCACCCTGGTTGCTTCTGGTAATGATGCCTCTGTCATGACGCCAGCATAATGCATCATCTTGTTATTCACCGCTTCGTTCACGGCAAAAATGTAATCATTTGCGGCAATGGCTTTTAAAGTTTCAAGTGTTCCATCTTGTTTGACGGCCTGCCAAAAGTCTGCCTTTTCCTTGGTTATGCCAGCATAGTCTGTGTAATCGCTCTTAAGCTCAGTTCCAATACCTAAAACGGTAAAACTGTCTTTTTCTTCAAGGGTATAATTTGTCATATTCAAAACCTTCCTTTTTTTAAATTAATCAAATGATTTGTTTTTTCACTTGATGAGTTTATAATAGCCTTAAATCATGTCAAAAAATGATACTGTTTAGGAGGCCTCGATGAAAAAAGTTGAACGGATTAATACGATCATGCGGTATATCAACAATCGCGCCAACTTCACAATTTCTGAAATCATGCGAGAATTTAACATCTCTCGTTCGACAGCTATTAGAGATATTAGAGAAATTGAAGCCATGGGGATGCCGCTTGTCGCTGAAGTTGGAAGGGATGGGGGCTATTTTGTCATGAACAATTCTGTCCTGCCCACTGTCCGCTTTACCGATAATGAGATTAAAGCTCTCTTTATTGCCTTTATGGCCACAAGAAATCAACAACTCCCTTATCTAAAGAGCCGTCAGTCTCTTGCTGAAAAATTACTAGGCCTCATCTCAGAAAACCAGCAGGATGACCTTGTTCTTTTGAATCAAATCTTGCTTTTTGAAGGGACCAACCCCAATAATCCTGACCTGCTTGAACTGTCAGACCTGCCCCATCCGATGCTAGAAAAACTCATCCAAATCCTTCTTTTGGATAGCTATTTATTGATTACTATCAATGAAGAGAAGGTAATAAAGTCTTATCCAATTTATCTCTTGCACCTTTATCATGAAAAAGGCCTTTGGTTAATTGAAGGCTTTGACTTAAAGGATGAAAAGAGGAGGATTTTTCCTGTCGACAATCTCACCAATGTCAAACCATACCCTACGAAGAAAAGATTAAGTAAGAAAAAGATTTTAGAAAAACTAAGTAAGCAGGGGGAAATAATTAACCTTGTTCTTGAACTTGGTCCAAAGGCGATTGCCCAGTTCAAAAAATACCATCCTTTAAAGGTTTCAATTTCCTATACGAATCCTTACCAAACCACAGCCATTCTGAAAACTTTTATCAATGTTAATAATCCCGTAGAAATGATGGAAATAACAAATTGGCTACTTTTCCTAGGTGGGGATATCAAGATCAGGGAAGTGCCAGAAGAAGTCCTAGAAGGTTTACAAGAGAGATTATGGTTATTCTGCCCATAAGCAGTGCTAGTTAAAACCCAAATAATTTTGAGCTTGGCCAGTTGCCAGTTCCTCTTTATTTTCGCACACCCAGGAAAGATAAGGATTTCTGAATGTCGGAAATACTCTAAAAGATTAATAGCATTTTTATCAGCACAGTACTTTATTGAATTTCTGGTAAATTCTTAACGCTACCCGTAAACTACTTTTATTTTCAAAAAGCTTTTTTAGAAAAAGGTAGGAGCGGACTTCTTGACATCCCAAAATGTAGAAAGTGGGACAGATTCTTTTGGCATTTTATTATTGGCTACTTTCGGTCAGAATCGTGAATAATAAAAGTAGTCCATAATAGGATGTTTAACATTTACAAAATTGTATTTGTTCAATTGCTTTATTGTACTACTTGTTTCAACCAAATTAAGAAAGCTGAAGATATTAGAAGAACAGATAATTTTAAGGTAGCGAATTTTTAGGAGATGAATCGTTATGTCATGGAAATTATTCTTTTCATACGAATTCATAAAAGATGTTGGAATTTCAGTAGGTATCTTTTTGCTGTTCTTACTTTTTCGGAAGATATTTGCCAAGTATGTCATTGCTCTGATCGTAAAAGGGATTCGAAAAGAAAATCATCCTTTTTTCTCGCACATGTTTTTATCATTCGAAAAACCAATTCAGTGGCTGTTTATTCTATTGGGGATTTATGTATCCGCTTGGTATTTCCCTTATTTTGATCATACACATGGGTTATTTATGAAGTTAGTAAAATCCTCTATTATCTTTCTTGTAGGTTGGGGGTTGTTTAACTTTTCGTCTTCATCTACGTTTCTTTTTGCAAAGCTTAACGAAAAGTTTGATTTTGAAATTGATGAAATTCTCATCCCTTTCTTATCTAAACTATTGCGAGTTATCATTGTGGTTGTCATCTTTAGTGGGATTGCAGAAGAATTTAATTATAACGTTATTGGTTTGGTGGGAGGTTTAGGATTAGGCGGACTTGCATTTGCCCTAGCTGCTAAGGATGCAATCGGTAATCTATTTGGAGGAGTCATAATCATTACAGAAAAACCTTTTACAATTGGAGATTGGATCTTGACACCTAGCGTAGAAGGTACAGTTGAAACGATTACTTTTAGAAGTACAAGGATACGAACATTTGCACAAGCGCTCGTAACAGTACCAAATGCAAAATTAGCAAATGAAACAATAACTAACTGGAGTAAAATGGGAAAAAGGCGGCTTGTGTTCAATTTAAGTGTAACGTATGAAACACCAAAAGAAAAGTTAGAAGTTGTAATTAAACAGATAGAGTATATGCTGAAAACTCACTCTGGAATCCACCAAGACACAGCCATTACTAAGTTTGATAAATATGGAACAGATGGGTTAGATATTTACATTTATTTTTTCACAAAAACAACAGTCTGGTTAGATTTTTTAACAGTAAAAGAAGAAATCAACTATAAAATAATGGATATCCTTGATAATGAAGGGGTTTCCCTTGCAATACCTAATAGAAAGTTATATGTAGATTCAAAATCTGAAGGGAATAGTAAAGTTAGATGGGAGTTTTTAAAGTGAAGTGCCTTAATTCTACACTAGGATTCATGATTTTTATTCCGTTTTAACAAGCTGAAAAGGGTGTCTCAAAAGTATAACTTTTAGGGCAACCCTATTTGTTTATGGTTCTTTGAAACTTGTCTGTTGATTGCAGCGAAAGGCGCTCCGCTTCCAGGCACTTTTTTCCGTAAGAATTAACTGAAATAGTAAACCCATCTAAAGGCAAGCTAGCAGAAGCCCCTCTCATCTTAGGCGATTGTCCAATATATTCGTAATTTTCTATTCAAATTGTTTAACTAATTAGGAGGATCTTTGGTTAGTGTGACCGATGTGAATTTTGGGGAAAAAGACTATACTAACTTGGATTTTTACATAAGGGAGGAAAAGTAGATGGAAAAGGTAAGTGGAAATATCAAAAAACCAGACAAAAACAGTTCTTACATGTTATTAAATGTTCGATTGGAAAATGGATACACGTATGAAAATGGCATGGTGGCTGCAACGGAAACCGTATTGCGAAACCTACAAATTGTTGATGGGAAAATTGCTCAAATTCTTGAAACTAATGTTCCATATCCTAACAGCATCAATTGTTTTGACGCGAAAGGGATGCTGTTGCTTCCTGCTTTTAAAGATATGCATATTCATTTGGATAAAACATATTATGGCGGTCCTTGGAGAGCGGCACATACTACAAAAAATGGTATTTTTGATATGATTTCGTTTGAACAGACATTGCTGCCAGAGCTACTGCCAACTGCTCAGGAACGTGGAGAGAAATTAATTGAACTAATCCTCAGCTATGGTACAACGTATGTTAGAAGTCATTGTAACATCGATCAAGCGGTAGGGTTGAAAAATCTTGAAAACTTGAAAAACGCATTAGCGAACTACTCAGATAAAATTTCGCATGAAATCGTTGCCTTTCCTCAGCACGGCTTGCTGCGTTCAAATGTAGAAGGACTGATCCGTGAGGCAATGAATCTAGGGGTAACTCATGTTGGCGGACTAGACCCAACCGTGGTTGATGGAGATATGGAAAAATCGCTGAATACGATGGTCCAAATTGCGGTTGACTATAATGCAGGCATCGATATCCATCTTCATGAAGGCGGTGAAACAGGCTTAAAAGCAATTAGGCGATTGGCGGATTTAACAGAACAGGCTGGACTGCATGGAAAAGTAACGGTTAGTCATGCATTCTCACTGGCATCCTTGATGCCTGGGGAAGATGTCGAATTGGTCAATCTTCTTGCATCACTCGGGATCTCGATTGCATCATCCGTACCAATCGGAAAAAGCGTTATGCCGATTCCACTGCTACAGCAGCATAAGGTTAACGTCCTGCTAGGGAATGATAGTATTACTGATCACTGGTCTCCATTCGGGATTGGGGACATATTGCAGAAGGCACATCTAGCGGCACAGCTTTATGGATGGAATAACGAATACAAACTATCACGTGCACTGTCCTTAGCTACAGGCGGAATTACCTCGTTGAATGAAATTGGCACCCAAGTTTGGCCGAAGGAAGGGGACGAAGCTACCGCTGTTCTCGTGCCAGCAAGCTGTTCTGCCGAAGCTGTTGCCCGTCTGCCAAGGCGTGCTGCTGTTCTACATAAGGGAACACTAGCTTCCGGCGATCTTAATCCCGTAAGTTAATGCAACATAGTAGAAATAGATACACTCCCTAAGGTAAGATCCCCTTTTGCTTAAGAACAAAGGGGATCTTTTTCATTTACCAAAGCATACGTAAATCTATCTGGATAAAATCAGCATACCTGTCGAAAGGTTGGTGCCTGACTCCCAGTGTAATAAGGTGTTAACGAAGTGGGAGGCACCTTCCCTCGAAGTTGCCCAAAAGTAATGGAACCCATGCTTGATTTACATTCATGAATGGGTTCCAAGTGGAGCTCAGGTTAATGGCAAACAATCACTTCTCTACTAAATAATCCTTTTTTAGCAACACCACGGTCAATAATCGAAAAACCTGCTTTTAATAGGATTTCATCGACGGGTTCAACGGTCACCACGACCACTTTGTCGGCGAACCCACGTGCGCTTTGGAGCATTTCCAGCTGTTCTTCCGGGGTGATTACCGAACACAGATTATACGGCAAATCAATAATGGCTACATCATAATGATTGGTGATGTCACGAATATCGGCCAAGTTTATTTCTCCTGTAAGACCAAAGTGTGCCATGTTTTCTCGTGCACCAGGAAGGATTAGCTGATTTCGGTCGCTTCCGACTATATCAATGCCCATTGACCGGGCTTCAACTAGGACAGTACCAATTCCACAGCAAGGATCAATGGCTTTAATCCCTTTTGGATTAGGAATGGCGATATTCACCACCGCTCTAGCAACACGTGTGCTGAGGGCAGTGGAGTACCCATTTGGCTTCTTTTGATGACGAAACCAAACCGACTCACTTTTCACATACTGACCAAATATCCATCGTCCGTTTACATGCATGACACCAAAAGAATTGTCAGGGTGACGTAGATCTGCTTTTCCGTTGACATGTAATCCAATCTCTCGTTCAATGGCACGCCGTTTCTCGAATCCTTCGTTTTCGCTTTTAGTCTGACTATTATTTTTCACATAAGTGACTTTAAAGGTTGCTCCGCTTAGTTGCAAAGCTTCTACCTGCTGATAAAGATTGTCCAGGCTTTCCGCTTCATATATCACACTAATTCTTTCTTTTATAAAAGGGCTTCGACTTGGATCAATTTTTACTAAGCTTTCCAAGAGGTTTGATTGGGAGACCTCGCCGAATAATGAGCGTAATTCCAACGCACATAAAGAGAGTTCATCCTCTGAGCAGGCATAAGTATATATATAGGTCGTTCCTTTTTGTTGAGTAGTATCCAGGGCATGATCAATCATTAATTTTTCTATTTCATCTTCACCTCAAGTGTTATCTAAAAACATTTATCTTCTATTATACCAAGAAAAAGGGCATTATTTAAAATTGCCTTTAATTGGGTGTGATTGACTTGCTTTTCGTATTTTCATAGATTATTTGTTCATAAAGCTTTTCCCATTTATCTTTCCTTTGGTTTTCTGACATTCAATCATCAGGGCAAGAAGCAGGTTCAAGCTATTACGGAGAAAGTAGAACAAGTAAAAACTCTTGTAAGTGAAAAAAATTTTTCAGAGGCACAAGCTCTAGTTAACGAATTAAAGCAAGATGAAAGTGTAAAGGACGTATTTGCTAGTTTCTCGGAAGAAGTTGGTAAACTAGAAGTAACAATTAATGAAGAAATCAAGAAACAGAATGCAGGGTTTACCTTTAATCAGCCTGATAAACATGTTTGTTATCCGATTCGAGATTATCTAATTTATATTGGGAAAAAATCAAAGAAGCCATTGGATTTTATGTAAGGGCTTTTCATTGCCATTATAAGTTTAATAAACAAGTCTACATGAACTTATTTAGGTGCCTGATCCTGATGTTTCTACCCATTAACTTACTGGTGATCAGGCTCTTAGATTTTTTAAATTGATCGGAAATATATGAAAAAAGTAAACATTTTACATTATTATAAAGGTAAATCTTAAATGAAAGTAGGTCTACAGATGTCACTTTCGTTGGTTAAAGGGCAAAAAGCAGATATTACAAAGACAAATTCGCAGATAACAAAAGTGAATGTGGAGGTTGGATGGAATTCCTCTGCCAATATTGAACTTGATGCTTCTTCATTTTTATTAGCAGGGAATGGGAAGGTTAGAAGTGATGCAGATTTTGTTTTTTATGGACAACCTTCATCTTCTTGTGGTTCGGTAACAAAAATAGTGGGTGTAAATCATAATCGGCAACAATTCCAGGTTACTTTTAATAAAATTCCTGCAAAAGTAAAGCAGATAGTAGAATTGTGCGAGATCTCATGCCTCTAAATATCTTTTTCTCTTTCATTCCTCTTCATCTCCATCCTAAGATTAGTTACTTCAACTTTCATAGTAGTGGATGGTTGTTTAGAGTATGTAAGGTTGTTGTGAAAAAATGTAAAAATTCGAAAAAATAATGTATTTGAACTATTTTTTTCAAAAAATAGTTCAATGGAATCACCTTAAATTATTCATTTATTTAAGAATTGTTGGGCCTTTTCTCGTAACTTCCCTATTGTCAATCTCGAGCGATTATCCATCAAGAAGCTCAATTTATAGAAAGAAAGCTTATAAGAATAGTATTATTAACAAAATTTTTTCACTTGTTAATCTAATAGAATAAATAATGGAATAATGAGAAAAATGGCTTATATGGAATTGTTTTCATGTTAAATTATCATTAAGGGATTGTTAATTTTATGGGATTAGTGAGTGTAACTTATCGAGATTTTAGAGTTTAAAATAGTGTGATAGTTGGAAAATATCACGAACTAATTAGTTAGGAATAACTCATTCAACAGTGTAAGGAAATATCCTGTTTTAATTAGAATTAAAATAGTTTTGTATTAACCGTTAACAATTTCTCCTCCATTAACGTGCAAAATTTGTCCTGATATGTAAGATGCGTCGTCGGAGGCTAAGAATACATAAGCAGGTGCCACTTCAAACGGTTGACCTGCTCGCCTCATGGGAACATGATCTCCAAATGTGGCAATCTGTTCTGGAGGTATAGTAGATGGAATAAATGGAGTCCAAATTGGACCTGGAGCCACACCATTGACTCGAATCCCTTGCGATGCCAGTGACAGTGACAACGAACGTGTAAATGAAACAATGGCTCCTTTTGATGCCGAGTAGTCAATTGAATCTTGATTTCCCTGAAACGCACTAATGGATGTTGTATTTATTATGGAGCTCCCTGAATTCATGAATGGCAGAGCGGCTTTCGTCAAAATAAACTGCGAAAAAACATTTGTGTGAAAAGTGCTTGCTCGTTGACTCGAATCTATCTCTAGCAGACTGTTCCTGACGTATGCTACACCAGCATTATTAACCAAAATGTCAATTCGACCATATTGGTGAATCGTTTGCATTATAACTTGTTGGCATTGCTGCTCATACCCAATATCACCTGGAATGGTAATACAGCTACGCCCGTAACGTTTGACATAGAACTCCGTTTCTTTTGCATCGCTGTGTTCATTTAGGTATGAGATTGCAATGTCTGCACTCTCTTTCGCGAAGGTGACAGCTACAGATCTCCCAATGCCACTATCGCCACCAGTTATGAGAGCTACCTTATTCTTTAGTTTACCGGCTGGTTTGTAATTGGGGTTATCAAATATTGGCCTGGGTGTCATTATTGATTCAATTCCAGGCTTTCTTTGATGTTGAGGTGGGAAACCCATTACATACACTCCTCTCTGATTTTTCCTATGATGAATGATTCTGATAAAGGGTATGATTATCATCAGGAAAATATATCCTATCCAAAGAATTATATAGAGGAAGGGAAAAGGTATTCCTTCAAGAAGGGGAAATAAAAAGGCTGTGGTAGATTAAGCAACTAAAAGGAGTTAAGGCTTTATATACAAGTTATGCATAAAATCTGTATATAAAGCCTTATTTAAAAATAAACACTTATTTAATTAAAGCGTCTGTTCGTTGAAGATCGTTTGTAGCTTTAGAATAAAAATTGATCGAAAAGTTACCTTTACCCCATATTTAACATCAATACAAAAGACTCCATTTTGAAAAGATTGATTAAAAGGGAGTGACTTTTATAGAATCATTAAAAAGAAAAAATGGAAAGTTAGGATATATTTTTTGCTTCGTTTTACAACTATCTGATTTTTAATATTATTTTCCCTTTCGCCCTTCCTGACTCCGCATATTCTATCGCTTTTTGAGCATCTTCAAAAGGAAAAACTCTATCAATTATAGGTTTGATTTTACCAGTCTCAATAAAGTTTGCGACTATACGTAATTGCTCTCCACTTGGCTTCATAAACAAAAACGTATATTGAACATTATGCTTTTTTTCAAGCGCAGTAAGTTTATGACTTGCTGCCGAAAACAACAATGTTTTAAAAAATCCGGAACCATATTCTTTACCAAAACGAGCATTCGGTAATCCCGAAACGGAAACAATTTTTCCTCCGCTTTTTATCACTTCGAATGATTTTTCGAGAATCTCGCCCCCAAGTGTATCAAATACAGCATCATAGTTTTTCAGTATCTCTTCAAATTTATCCGTCTTGTAATTTATTATTTCATCTGCACCAAGAGATTTTACTAAATTCCCACCAGCTTCACTGGCAGTCGTTGCAACAGTGGCACCCATTAATTTGGCCAGTTGAATAGCAAAGGTACCGACACCACCAGCCCCAGCCTGAATTAAAATCTTTTGTCCCTTTTGTAATTGCAAAATGTCTGTTAGGGCTTGATAGGAGGTTAACCCAACCAGCGGGATCGATGCTGCTTCTTCAAAGCTCAAATTTTTAGGTTTTAAGGCGATGTCATCTTCATGAATAGCGATATATTCAGCAAAAGTACCGATTTTACTCTTACGTGGACGTGCATATATTTCGTCACCAACTTTAAAACGAGTCACTTTTGCGCCAACCTTTGCAACGACACCAGAAAAGTCATTCCCTAAGATAAGAGGCATTTTATATTTAACTAACAATTTCACTTTCCCATCGCGTATCTTAAAATCAACAGGATTAATACTAGCTGCATGAATTTCTGCGAGTACCTCATATTCACCAATTTCAGGTGTGGGCATTTCTGCCAAGCGCATTGGAACTTTCCCATACCTATCAATAACCATTGCTCTCATAGCCTATACCTCCAAAATAATGTGTGGTTTAAATTCCATCATTTCAATAAAAGTTCTGCATGAACTTATCAATATCCAACACAAGCGTTCTTAATAAACCTAATTCTGTACGTACATTAATATAATAAAAGTTTTTTGTCCCTTCTTTACGCATTAAAATAATACCGGCATCTCGTAAAACCTTAAGATGATGGGACACAGCAGGTCGAGAAAGATGTGTTTGTTCAGTGATTTCACCCACACGTAATCCTGTTTGACAATCCGTCCCCATTAGAACTAACAAGATCGATTGACGTGTTTCATCACCAATTGCCAATAGTACTTTTTGACAATTAATAAAACCCTCTTTGATCATATTTAGTTGGTCCTGTTTATTCATTCAGTAAAATACCTCCAATAATCGGTTTAATGGTTTAAGTTGATGAACCATATCGTCGAATACAACAATATACTACTGTTATGTTAGGTGCAATATTGAGAAAGCAAATCGAGACGAATACATCTTAGAGGGGAAGCATCATTAACTTTTAATGTTTATCAACTTAAAAAAGGGGACTATGTTTGATGATAACTCTAAGAAATAAAGCAACTTTAGTATCCCACTTGATCCTTTAAAAAAGTTAAGACCCAATCTAATGGATTTATCGATTTTTGGCTGCCTCGTGATAAAACGGATCAGATAAAGTTTGAATATGACGGAAAAAAGGCAGAATCAGAGATTGCCACTTTGGAAGGTGATCCTACTTGTATTACAACCATGCAGCTGAAGTAGTGAATTACTTAGTAAATATGAGTCGTATATATGAACTAAAAAATGGTCAGTCCCCTGCCAATTTCACGTGCGGGAACTACCCCTTTTTAACCAATTTTTTGAATTTGCTTTCATCTGCTGGATGAAACCAACTGTTCACATTAAATTCATATTTCTAACATTAATATGTTAAAAAACTGTGAAAGTCGTTGCCAATTGGATCCAAACTGAGTATATTTAAAGTGTAGAGAAGATAGTGAAAACAATCACAAACTTCACTACAAAATCCAGCTAGCTGATCAGCCCCTTAACGAAAGGGGACACAAAAATTTTTCAATAAACTTGTGAAATATTTCACAAGGACTAATAGGAGATGATTGTGATGAGATGGTACAAAACCCCTCTAACAGCAGGTGTTTGGACAGTTTTACGAATATGGCTTGGCTTACAATGGATTGAGGCAGGTTTTCATAAAATAACAGGCGGATTTGATGCTGCCGGATTCCTAAAAGGTGCTCTTGCAAATGCAACTGGTGATCATCCAGCAGTTCAAGGATGGTATGCTGAGTTCTTACAACAATTTGCAATGCCAAACGTTCATATTTTCAACGTATTAATACCTTGGGGAGAATTACTTGTTGGTATTGGTTTAATCGTCGGTTTAGCAACAATTCCAGCTTTAATTGCCGGAGCCTTCATGAACTTAAACTTTATGTTAGCTGGTACAACAAGCACTAATCCAATACTTTATACAGCAGCAATGATTCTCTTATTCGCAGGAGCCGGTGCTTACTACTTTGGACTTGACCGATTTGCGGTTCCATTTATCAAAGGCTATTTCAAAATAGGTCATGAAAAACCTGCCGAAAATGCTCGATAGCTGTTACGATTTCAAATAACGTAACTTACTTCAAAATAACCATGGAAAATCAGGCAATCACTAAGACTGCCTGATTTTAATTTTAACTATTAAATGTTTGATTTAAGGTCTTTTAATTTTTGTTTGGCATCATCATCTGAGAGGATAGTGCGAAGTAAGAATCCCAATTAGATAAGTTGGATTCATTTTTCATAAAAAACTTATGTGAAATGAATCCAATAAGGGGTATTGGATGCAATTTTGAAAAAAATTCTGAGTGGAATAAATCCAATAGGGGGTATTGAATTCATTTTTGATAAAAATTCTGAGTGGAATGAATCCAATAAAGGGAGCATTGGATTTATTTTTAATAAAAATCTTCAATTCTACATCGAAGATACGGATGGCAATGTGGAGCTGAATGAAATAGTTAAGACTCCATCGATAGATTTGGTAATTTTTGGTTGCGTGCGTGATAAAACATATCAGATAAAGTTTGAATATACCGGAATAAGGCAGAATCAAAGATTTTCACATTTGAAGTAGTGAATTACTTGGTTTATATGAGAAATATTGAACTAAAAAAGGGTCATCCCCATCACGTGAAATCGGCAGGGCTGACTCTTTTTTTAAAAGGTGAATACCTGAATTGAATGCCGATAACTGAACCCTAGGGTAATGAAGTGTTAATGCAGTGGGGGACAGAGCCCTTTTTTAATAAAAGGTCTAAAGCCAAAATCAATCAAAAAAGAATAAGAACTTGATGGATATGATAATCCTAAGGAATAAAAGAATAGTTTGATCCCATTTATGAGGGGGGCGGACAAGAAGATGTTTTCATTGCGTGGGGATGCTCACAAGGTTTTTCTTAGACTTAAAAATACTATTGATGATGGCCAGTCCATTCATCAAATGAAGGAATATAGAGAAATCCAAGCTATTCAGGATTTATATAGGTCACTCGACAGTTCTACATTACAATTAATTTATTATCGAATGATTAAGGAAAATAGTGGGACGGGCATTATCCCCATCTTAGTTTCCTCAGCACCTTGGTTGTTACTGCTTTTTTCTAAGCAATTATCGGAGTTTTTGTTTAATGGTGGGAGCCGACTTTGGGCTGTCTTTAGTATCGTTTACTTGGCTTTGATGGCCTTAAGTGTCATCATCCATTTTCGTGAAAAAGCGTGGGCAGCTTTTCATATGGAAATCATTCAAGCCATTTTAACGGAACGACAAAAAAAGATCCGGCATTAAGCTGGATTTTGGTGTTTCAAAAGAACTTACTTCAAAATCTGTACATCTCTACCATAGTCTTCACTTAGTCTCAGAAATAATCTGGCACGGAGGAGATTTCGACCAACATGTAAAGAGTAAATGGGCCCTATCCATCATCGTATAAGGCCTTTTTAATTTTGTTGAAAAATAGTAAAAAGCACCTGTCCTTTTTCGCCCTTCCTCTATATATAAGAAGTGAAAGCAATGGTCCGATGGATGAATCAACTTGATGAAATGGAAGTTCCAGATGGTTTATTCAGATTCGGCTTAAAGGAAAGGGTGAGAGAGGATGAGTAAATTATTAATTAATGAGTCGCCAGTGATGATTATTCCTTCATTGGCAGTAAGGCTGGGTTTAAATGAAGCGGTGGTTCTCCAGCAAATCCACTATTGGATTATATCCAGCAGGCATGTCATCGAGGGACGGAAATGGATCTACAATACCTATAAGGATTGGCAGAAGCAGCTTCCATTTTGGTCAGAGAGTACGATCAAACGGACGATACGCTCACTCGAGGCTCAAGGCTACTTACTTTCAGGTAATTTTAATCAATTGAAAATCGATAAGACCAAGTGGTATACGATCGATTATGAACGTCTGGAAACAGTAGAGCCAACAGAATCTGAGCAGTCGCCGGCTCAAACTGAATCAGCTAGTACGTCAGGCTGCACGATGGAGGACACAAGCCTGAACCAAGCAATACCAGAGAATACTTCAGAGAGCACTTCAGAGAGCACTTCAGAGAAAGAAACTCCTGTCGTCGAGATCATCCATTACCTCAATGAAAAAACAAAAGCAGACTACAAACCCAGTACATATAAAACACAGGAAATGATCAGAGCAAGAATACGAGAAGGATTTACTGTGGAAGATTTTAAAAAGGTCATAGATTTGAAGACTGCTGAATGGATGCATGACCCGCGAATGTGTAAATACCTAAGGCCGGCAACGTTATTTGGCAGCAAATTTGAATCCTATTTTAACCAAAAGTCCTTCAAGAAATCCTTGAACGAGGAGGATTACGATTTAGATGATGAAGCGTGAGACCTTTGAATTAGTAAAGAGAATTGCTATTTTTTATGATCAGTTTGAGGTGAACCAAGAGAAAGTGAACCTGTGGCATGAAGTGTTTAAGGGTTACACCTTTGACGAGATACAAGGGAACCTGTTGGCCTTTGTAAAGGCGTCCTCCTTTCCACCCAAAGTGTCGGATTTGATCTCAAAGTCTACGATTTCAAAGACGATTCCAAATGCAGAAGAGACAATGAAACGAACTTCAAGGCTGAAACCTGGGAGTGAAATAGTCGTTCAAAGAGAGTTGGCAAAAATGAGAGCCATCTTGGGGATTGACAAGGGGACAAAAGATGGAAGGGATTGAGCCATTTAATGAAGAAGCAGAAGAGGCTTTGGTAGGAGCGTTCTTTTTAGAAGAGGAATTGGTGAAAGAATGCACCATTCGTCCAGAACAGCTGTATTCCTGGAAACTGAAACTAATTTATACAGCCATCCGCAGTTTGGATGAAAAAGGCAAGCCGATTGATATTATCTCTGTTGTGAAGGAACTAGGGCTTCCGAACCTTAAAATGGTGGGAGGGGTTAGCTATATTACCCGATTAGCCGGAAGTGTACCGACAACAGCCAACTTTCATTCCTATGAAAAACTGGTCAGGGAATATGCCCAGAAACGAAAGACCATACAGATTGCCGGAAAAATAATGGAGCAGGCGCAAGCGTCCGATATCAGTAAGACCTTAAGTGATGGGATCCACGAATTAATGGCCGTCGAGGAGGATGAAGCCGATGAAGATAATGGTGATATTACACCGACGCTAGTGGATTTATTTGCGGACTGCGAAAAGAATCTGGGCGAGATCGTCGGCATTCCGTCTGGCTTTTCCCATTTAGACCAACTTCCGGGAGGGTTCCAAGAATCTGATTTAGTGATCATTGGTGCCCGCCCCAGTATGGGAAAAACGACGGCATTCGCCTTGAATTTGGCGTTGCATGCGGCATTTCAAGATGTAAGTGTCGTATTTTCCATAGAAATGGGAAGAAAACAGCTGCTGAAACGCATGGCTGGTTTTACAGGATGCATCGATAGTCTCAAAATGAAGAACTCAAAAAAGGAGTTTCAAGAGGACGATTGGCAGCATTTTACGGATAGTATCGCAACGTTATCAAAAGCCAATTTACATATTTTTGACCGGGCAGGGATGGACGTCCCTTTTATCTGGTCAAAGCTCCGCAAGATTCGCAGGGAGTACGATCGTGAAAAAAGGATCCTGGTCGTGATTGATTATCTGCAGCTGATCGCGGGTGATCGGAAATACAAACAAAACCGCCAGGCAGAGATTAGTGAAATAAGCAGAGCCTTAAAAACGATGGCGAGGGAATTGAATGTGGTCGTTATTGCCCTTTCACAGCTGAGCCGTGGGGTTGAAAGCCGCCAAGATAAACGGCCGATCTTATCTGATTTGAGGGAAAGCGGACAAATCGAGCAGGATGCTGATTTGATTGCTTTTCTCTATCGTGATGATTACTATACGAATGATTCTCCACGAAAGGATAGGATGGAGATCATTCTTGCCAAGCATCGGAATGGGCCTACTGGAACAGTGGAACTAGGGTTTAACAAGAAATTTGGGAGGTTTGTTCATTTAGGGAAGTAGAGGTAGGGGAAATTAACCATGGGAAAAGAATAGTGAAGTTCACAGGTACTGTTTCATGGTTTTTAATGAGGTCAGTCCAAACTGCAAGAACCGTTCCGCTGGATTTTTATTATTAGATTAGATAAGGGGAGCCGTATCATAAGTAAATGAGGTTTATTGTGGAAAATAGGTACAGTACCATCCAAGAGGAAGGTGCTGTTTTTATTTATTAGTTATAAACTTGAATAAAATTCCAGTCCATTTCAGCTTAAAGTTGACTTCATTGTTCCAATATTTCTAACAAATAAGATGACATATTTTCAGAATCTTAATATACACCATTAAAGAATTGCACGAAGTTTTCTAAATCAATAACATCGTTGTTGAATTCTCTAATATAAAATGGGTTCTAAATCTCTTATTAAGGAATAATGAGCAAAAGTAATATCATAAACTTTTTTGACATTATCTTTGACAGTTTCAATTTTAGTATTGAGTTCATTAACTTGGTTGATGTTGTTAATAAAGCTACTAAAATGTGCTGGTTAGTTCATAAAGATTTCGCTTTCCCAATATGGTGATGGAAGATGTCTATTCATCAGCGAGAACTTATATAGCAAATTCAGATGAGCAAAAGACATTTCGGGATTTTTATATGAAAAAAGTCAAAATAAAACACGGAAAGGTTTATGTAGGAAACTTTTATAGAATTGCAATGAATAAATGTTGTAAAGAAAATTCATGAAAACCTTATTTAGAATTAAGATGAAAATAATAGAACTAGGTATTATGAGTTATTTTGTTACTATATAAATGTAACCAAATTGTATGTATAAAATCAAAAAAAAGGTATAATATTCCTGGTAGTAATTAATTACTATGGAAGGATGTTGCATTGTGACTGAGCCGGTAATATTATTAAGTCTCATTGAAGACCAAAGAATAATAAATCAAGTAATTGACCCGGAACATAATGAGGAATTAATTAATTTAATGGTAAAAGAGTACCCAGATCAAATAGCTGATTTGAAATTAATGAAAAGTGAAGAAATTAAAAATTTAGTTGAGGGGAAATTCCCAACGAAAGATACGAACTATAAAAATAGAATTGTTAAAAACTTAGAGCTAATTAAAATCTCAACTTTGGTTGAAGAACAACAAATTGAAGAAGTTAATATAGAAATTTCCAATGATATTCTAGAAACAATAAGTTTAAAAGATATCATTGAAATAGATGAATTAAAAGAAAAACAATCTCTGGAAATCAGTTTAAATTTGTTACAGAAATTCGTAATTGAAAGAATAGAAAAGGATTGCTGGAGCGAAGCGAATGTCGAGGGAACATTAGCAAAAAAGTTTGGATTATCACCAACAAAAGTTAGAATCATTAATAATTTAACTGAATACATAAAATTTGTATCTGAGTTGGATATGCCTATTAATTTTGTATCAAGGGGTCAAAAGGATTGTAGTTATGATTTAACTCCATCATTACATAGAATTTATCAAGAAGATCATGATATACATGCCAAAAGATATGAAAGTAACTTTAAGCAGAAAATGCTCTATTATGAAAAAGATATTAAAAATAGATCAAATGAAGAGTTAAGAGCTGAGGGCCAACATTTTGGATTGCCAACAAATTATTTAGATTTTACAGAGGCGCATTTAATTTCATTATTATTCGCTATAGAGGATTTCAATTATGTGGGAAACCACTCTATTGTATTTTTTATTGACGCTTGTGCTTATAATTATGCAGCAATAAACAGAAATGAAAAACTTATAAATTTTGATTCACAAGAACAAATAAAGTCATTAGAAGAGTTTAAATCTCGTTCATTTTTTATAAAATTAGCCAATCTAAATGAAAGAATTCATTTTCAAAAGGGATGTTTTTTAAATATATCTGAAAATGAATTAAATAAAGATAGCTTCAAGAAAAGACTAGCAGAAAATTGTAATATCGCTGTTATAAATAAAAACTTCAAAAAGGACATATTAATTGAACTTTTCCATTTAGGAATAACATTTGAAAATATATACCCTGATAAAGATAATCTTGTGAAGTCGATAAAATTTAATTATGAAGAGATTGTGGGAGGGATAATCTAAAAATGGATAGTATTCAAGATTCAATAAAGAAAAAGAGAGAGAAAGGTCGCTTATAGAGGTTATAGGAGCCCGTAACGATAGAAA
>NZ_JBIWDU010000029.1:0-51505 GCF_044762155.1 Neobacillus sp. NPDC097160
GCTCCCAAAGATTCGCTCGACTTGCATGTATTAGGCACGCCGCCAGCGTTCGTCCTGAGCCAGGATCAAACTCTCCAAGAAAGTTGATTAGCTCAAAAAAGTTACGTTGGCTTAGCTTCATAAGAAGCTAATAATTTATTGTTTGTTGACGTTTTTGTTTGTTTAGTTTTCAAAGAACAATTTCTCAATCGCTCAAAAGCGACTTTTACATCTTACCAAGTTATCAACTAAAAGTCAACAACTTTTTTTATTTCTTTTTTTCAACTAAGCTACTGTCTCGCAGCAACAGATATTAATATACCACCATTAAAGACTACATGCAATAGCTTTTTATTCTTTTTTTGCAAAGTGTTCAAAATACAAATATTCGAAAATTTCTTTTATGAATATACGAAAAAAGTGCCGGCAGTCCCGGCACTTTTTTCATCTATTAACGATGGCGCATTAACGGGAATAATAGTACGTCTCTAATTGATGGGGAATTCGTTAACAACATAACTAAACGGTCAATTCCGATTCCCAATCCCCCTGTAGGAGGCATACCATACTCTAATGCTTCAACGAAGTCCTCGTCCATCATATGGGCTTCATCATTACCTTGTTCACGTTCCTTTAACTGTGCTTCGAAGCGTTCTCTTTGATCAATTGGATCATTAAGTTCTGTAAATGCGTTAGCATGCTCACGAGCCACGATGAACAGCTCAAAGCGGTCGGTGAAACGTGGATCCTCATTATTTTTCTTTGCAAGCGGCGAAATCTCCACTGGATGTCCATAAATAAAGGTTGGCTGAATTAACTTTTCCTCAATCTTTTGCTCGAAGAACTCATTAACGATATGGCCATAAAGCATATTATTATTAACTTCTACCCCGTGCTCTTTTGCAAGTGCGCGAGCTTCCTCTACGCTCATCTCTTTCCAGAAATCTACGCCAGTGTATTCTTTAATGGCGTCAACCATATGAAGTCTTTTCCATTCTGGTTTAAGGTCTACTTCATATTCACCATACTGGATCGTTGTAGTTCCCACTACTTCTTCCGCAATGTGCGCAATTAAGTTTTCTGTAAGGCTCATGATGTCACGATAATCTGCATATGCTTCGTATAGTTCGATCATGGTAAACTCAGGGTTGTGACGTGTAGAAACACCCTCGTTTCTGAATACCCGGCCAATTTCATATACTTTTTCGAGCCCGCCGACAATCAGGCGTTTTAGGTGAAGCTCAATTGCAATTCGCATATATAATTGCATATCGAGCGCGTTATGATGTGTAATAAATGGTCTTGCTGACGCACCGCCGGCAATGGAATGCATCATCGGTGTTTCAACCTCTAAATAACCATGATCATCTAAATAGCGGCGCATGGCCTGAATAATCCGGCTGCGGGCAATAAAGGTTTCCTTACTCTCTTGGCTCATGATTAAATCTAGGTAACGTTGGCGGTACCGCTGTTCAACATCCTTTAAACCGTGGAATTTATCCGGAAGCGGACGTAGTGCCTTCGTTAAAAATTCAAAGTTTTCAACCTTTACGGATAACTCGCCTACTTTTGTTTTAAATAAAGTTCCAGATACCCCAATGATGTCTCCTAAATCAGCAGAATCAAATACTTTATACTGTTCATCGCCAATTGCATCCTGGCGGACATACACTTGGATTTGACCTTGCAGGTCTTGAATGTGAGCAAACCCAGCCTTACCTTTTCCGCGCTTGGTCATAATTCGTCCGGCTAGAGTCACCGAAACATTTTTTCCCTCGATCTCTTCCTTTTCTAACTCTCCATATTTTTCGACTAATTCCATTGTGCTGTGTGAACGCTCAAACCGTTTACCAAATGGATCGAGGCCATTCTCGCGCATTGTGTTCATTTTATCGCGTCTGACCCTTATTTGATCATTTAATTCTTCCTGACTCAACACTATCAACTCCATTAATTTCTTAATTATGTAAACTCGCGCATAATTATTTTTTTACATACTATATTATTTTACACAAACTTGACAGTTCAGACATCAAAAAAGTATTTATATAGAATAAAAACTGCCAGTTATCCCACTGGCAGCTCTTTTAGTAAACATCGTTAGTATAGAAAAGGAAGCTGCGAAAGTCAAACTTAGCCAACAATTGCCTGGTCTTGTTCCTTTTCTTCTACCTCAATGACCAAATCTTTTAACAGTGTAACCAGTTGTTCTCTTGTATCGCATTCGTTGATGGCATTTCGCACTATTGCGTTACCGGGTACCCCTTTTAAATACCAAGCAGCATGTTTGCGCATTTCGCGGACTGCGATGTCTTCATTTTTCAATGCAATCAAACGATCAAGGTGAAGGATGCAGACATCCATTTTTTCACGAACAGATGGCTCTGCCATTAATTTACCTGTTTCTAAATATTGCACCGTACGGTAAATCATCCACGGGTTCCCTAAAGCAGCTCTCCCAATCATGACACCATCAACACCGGTTTCATCAAGCATCCTTTTGGCATCCTGTGGTGTTTGGACGTCACCATTACCAATAACCGGAATGGTAACGGATTGCTTTACCTCACGGATAATATCCCAGTTTGCTTTTCCTTCATACATTTGCACACGGGTACGTCCGTGAAGAGCAACGGCTTTTCCACCTGCGCGCTCAACAGCCTGGGCATTTTTCACAGCAAAAATATGCTCTTCATCCCAGCCCATCCGCATTTTTACAGTTACCGGCTTTTCCACCTCAGCCACAACCGCGGAAACCATTTCATAGATCTTATTAGGATCTAGAAGCCATTTGGCACCGGCATCACATTTTGTGATTTTCGGCACGGGGCAGCCCATATTGATATCAATAATATCGGCATTGGTATTTTGATCAACGAATTTCGCAGCTTCCACTAGTGTTTCTTTTTCACCGCCGAAAATTTGCAGGCTTAACGGTTTTTCACGCTCATCAATATAGAGCATATTCATGGTTTTTTCATTCTTAAAAACGATTCCCTTGTCACTTACCATTTCTGCACAAACTAAACCTGCGCCAAACTCTTTTACCGTAAGACGGAATGCAGAGTTACAGACACCAGCCATCGGTGCCAAAACAACGGGATTCTTTATTTCAATATCGCCAATTTTCAACATACAGCGTATACCTCCAATTCCTGCACCCAGACTTGTGTATAGCAGTAAACCGGGTCCTTCACTCTTCTTATTCTTTTGGTGCTAAATCATCTATACTTATTCTCAAGGAATGAGCAATTCTCTCAAGTAAATCCCCTGCAGGCAGACGATTCCCTCTTTCAATCTCTCCTAAAATTGATACCGATACACCTAATTCCCTCGAAAAGCCCTCCTGTGTGTAACCCTTTAGCTTTCGATAGGCGCGAATACGTCTTCCCCATTTTTCCGCTTCCATATTCGGACTCCTTCTCTATCTGGTAGTTCGTTCAACAATATGTTAAGAGGTTTTTCCAACCCATGGATCTTATGATTAGGATCGATCTCTACTAACGGCACCATGACAAACGCCCGCTCTGCCATCCTTGGATGTGGAACGGTAAGCTTCTCCGTTTCAATATTTTCTTGGTTAAATGTGAGAATGTCAAGGTCTATCGTCCTTGGTCCCCACCTTATTTCCCTTTTCCTCCCAAGCTCCAGCTCCGTTTCAAGGCATAGTTCTAACAGCTCCGTTGCACTTAACGCCGTCTGGATCTCGATTACCATATTCAAAAATAAATCCTGATCTTCATAGCCAACCGGATCTGTTTCATAAACGGAGGAGTAATTTACCAATTTTATTTCTGGATTTCCTGTTAATAGTTTTATCGCACTCGTTATATTATCATAACGGTTTCCGATATTTGAGCCAAGGGCAATAAATGCACTGTTTTCCACTATTATCTACTCCTTGTAATTTCTACAGCAACTGACTGGTAATGGCCGGGAATCGGCGGGTCTGGCTTAATGACCTTTACCGTAACATCAAATATGAGAGAGAATTCGCTCAGAATGGCTGCAGCAATTTTTTCCGCAACAGCTTCCACAAGCTTATACGGCTTCCCTTCAACAATTTCTTTGCATACACCGTACAGCTCTCCATAATTGACTGAGTGTTCTAGTTCATCGGTTTCACCGGCTTTTCTCAAATCGATGGAAACAGATAAATCCACAGCAAACCGCTGACCTAGCCGTGTTTCTTCCTGAAAAACACCATGGTATCCATAAAACTCCATCCGATTGACATATATTCTATCCAATCATGACACCCTTTCCCATCATTGCATCCATCATTTTCGCCATCCTGCTCATTTCCTTAACATCGTGAATCCGGACGATTTGGCAGCCCTTTTGAACGCCATAGCAAACAGTTGCTCCTGTCCCTTCCATTCTTTCATCAACTGGGAGATTTAATGCTTGTCCGATCATTGTTTTTCGGGATGTCCCTAAGAGGACAGGATACCCGAGCATGACCAGCTTATCTAAGTTTTGCATCATGAGCAGATTTTCGTGATAGTCCTTGGCAAAGCCGATGCCCGGATCTAGAATGATATTCTCCTCCTTCACACCTGCCTTTTTCACAATGGCGATGCTTTCAAAAAGATCATTCATCACGTCCCGGATGAATACCTGATAATTTCGGTCGGGACGGTTATGCATCAAGACAATTGGTACATTGTACTCCGCTGCGACTCGTCCCATCTGTTCATCCGCTTTTGCTCCCCATATATCATTGATAATATGAGCCCCGGCTTCGATCGCCTGCTTTGCCACCTCAGCTTTATATGTATCAATCGAAATTGGTAATGGAACATGTTCGGAAATGGCCTTTATCACAGGGATTACCCGCTCAAGTTCTTCCTCAAGCGAAACTGCGGCAAAGCCAGGGCGTGTTGATTCGCCGCCGACATCAATGATATCCGCACCGTTTGCCGCCATTTCCTTTGCATGTTCAATCGCACGTTCGATTCGATTAAATTTGCCGCCATCCGAAAAGGAATCTGGCGTAGCATTTAAAATTCCCATTACAATTGTTTTTTTCGTAAAGTCCAAGGTATATGGGCCGCACTGAATTTGTTCTTGAGCTGATCTCATTCCATATTCCCCCCCATGGTTGTTTTCACTTATTTTATCATATATGAAACAAAGAAGTGTTTACAAAAAAAAGAAGCCCGGCAACTAATGCCAAAGCCTCAATTTATTTTTATTCCACATCATATTGGTATAGTGGTGTACTTAAATAACGTTCGCCGTTATCAGGAATAATTGCAAGCACCTTTTTACCTTTTCCTAATTCCTTTGCCACCTTTAAGGCTGCAGAAATAGCTGCCCCTGAGGAAATTCCGCCAAGGATTCCCTCTTCTCTTGCAGCACGGCGAGATGCTTCAAATGCTTCTTCCGCACCAATTTGAATCACTTCATCATAAATGCTTGTATTCAAGGTATCAGGGATAAATCCTGCACCAAGTCCTTGAAGTTTATGTGGGCCAGGTTTGCCGCCTGACAGTACGGCTGAATCCTTTGGTTCAACAGCATAAATCTTCACTTCAGGGAACGTTTCACGGAGGACACTTCCTGCACCGGAAATGGTACCACCCGTTCCAATTCCTGATACAAATGCGTCCAACTGGTCCATTTGCTCAACGATTTCCTTACCTGTTGTTCTTCTATGCACCTCTGGGTTAGCTTCGTTCTTGAATTGCTGTGGTAAGAAATAACCATGTTCCTTAACAAGCTCTTCTGCTTTCGCAATTGCACCCTTCATTCCTTCTGGCCCTGGTGTTAACACAAGCTCAGCTCCGTAAGCACGAAGCAGGTTTCTTCTTTCCAAGCTCATTGTCTCCGGCATAACAAAGACTGCGTTGTATCCTTTTGCAGCGGCAATCATCGCTAGTCCGATGCCTGTATTTCCACTTGTCGGCTCAATAATAGTATCTACACCTGGTTTGATGAGACCTTGTTCCTCAGCGGCTTCAATCATCGCTAATGCGATACGATCCTTCACACTGCTTCCAGGATTAAAATATTCAAGCTTCAAATAAACCTCTGCACTGTTTTCATCTACTAATCGGTTTAACTTCACAATCGGTGTTTGACCGACTAATTCAGCAACTGAATTTGCTACACGAACCATAAGGGCACCCCTATTCCGAGTATTTTTATTGGATATATCGAATTTACCAGTTTTATACTTGTTTTGTCAATCCCTTTGCATTAGGAATTTTGTGAAATTTTTGTAAATAAAAATGTGGAAGCACTGTAGCTGGACAATAAGAAAAGCACAGAAACATTTTCTGTACTTCTAGTTTGCCTTTTTATTGTCACCGTAAAACCATTCTACCTTTGTCTCATCCCAAAAGGTTGCAGCAGAAGCTGGCGTTTTCATCTGCTCAAGAGCAATTTGCCGGCGAATTTCCTCTTTCACATCATCATAAGAATAACTTTTCCCGCTTACTTTCCCTTCGAGTTTTAAGAGAGCATACCCTTGCTTAACCTTAAAGGGTTTACTAAAGGCTCCCTTTTTTAATTTTTTAGCCGTTTCAATATATTGCGTAGGATACCGCTCATCCTCTTCGCTAATATAGCCAATATCGCCGCCCTCGTTAGCTGAAAACTCCTCGATGGAACGTTCCATTGCGAGTGTGGAAAAACTTGAACCATGGGCTAGCTCCTTAGAAGCCTTACTTGCCTCTTCCTTTGTTTTTACAATGATATGCGATAAATGATAGGCAGCAGGCACATTGAAAAGATGTTTATTTTTATCATAATAGCTTTTCAATTCTTTATTCGAAACCACTACGTCTTTTGTCAAAAGCTCTTCCAACAGAAGACTGTTCCGAATTTGTTCCTTCCACTTCTTCTCATTTTGAATTTTTTTTGAACTAAAGGAATTATAGGTGGTTTGGAGCATTCTATATTCACGCTCAACATCTTGATCGGAAATTTTTATCTTATATTTTGCCGCCATTTCCACTATGACCTTTTGATCAATCATTTCCTTTAAGACGTCTTTTCCATATCTGGTTTCTAATTCATTAAGCCATTCCTGCCGTGTGATTGCCTTTTCCCCCACTGTCGCAACGGCCTCTTCATTCACCGCCGCACCGCCTGCCTCGTCAGTTCTTGAAAGGAAAAAGGCCACAGTTAAGCAATTAAGCATAATAAGGGCCGCAATAACCATCCAAAGTTGCTTCTTCCCCAACCTTTTCTCCCCCGACAAAGACATTTATTTTGCTTCCCTTTTTAGCTCTTCTAATTCTTCCTTGGAAAATAGATACTTTTCATTGCAGAAGTGACAGTGTGCCTCGGCCTGTCCATCTTCTTCAATCATAGCGGTTATTTCAGCCGCACCTAATCCGGCAATCGCATTGGCAAATCGTTCTTTAGAGCAGTTACACTGGAAGCTTACCGGCATTGTTTCTAGTACCTTAACTTGCTCTTTCCCAAACAGCACTTCAAGGATTTGCTCAGGTGTTAGACCGCGTTCGATTAACGTAGAAATAGGCTCAATTGTTTTTAACCGTTCCTCCAGTTTTGAAATGATTAAATCAGGTGTGCCAGGCATTAATTGAAAAATAAACCCGCCTGCAGCCAAAATGGTATCATCCGGATTCACCAAAACACCAACACCCACAGAAGAAGGTACCTGCTCAGATGTAGCGAAATAATAGGTAAAGTCTTCTCCTAATTCACCAGATACGAGTGGAACTTGGCCGGAAAAAAAGTCACGCAGCCCGATATCCTTAACGACAGCTAACAGACCATCTGTTCCAACCGCTCGGCGGACATCAAGCTTCCCATTTTCTGTTGATTCGAAATCAACCTCCGGGTTGGTCACATAACCGCGGACCTCGCCTTTGGCGTTACTATCCACAACAATAGGGCCAATTGGGCCGCCGCCGTTAATTTTAATCGTAAGTTTATCTTCACCCTTAAGCATCGCCCCCATCATGACCCCTGCGGTCATCGTGCGGCCTAGTGCCGCTGAAGCGGTCCGCCATGTTTGATGACGGCGCTGTGCTTCGCTAATCGTTTCTGTCGTGCGAACTGCATAAGCACGAATATTTCCATCATAGGCAAGTGCCTTAACTAAATAATCCTTCATCGTAAAACTCCCTTCTAGCTGTATCCGAATTGTCTAACTGCAGCCCCTGGACATGGCGCTTCTGCTTTTCTTATTGTCCAGCTACAGCGCCTAGGGGCTCGGGGTCATAAGCCAATCCGTCAAGAAGGTTAAAGAACAACCTTCTCGCCTGCTCGTCTTATGCCTGTCGCCCCTGGACAAGGCGCTTCCGCTTTTCTTATTGTCCAGCTACAGCGCCTAGGGGCTCGGGGTCATAAGCCAATCCGTCAAGAAGGTTAAAGAACAACCTTCTCGCCGGCTCGTCTTATGCCTGTCGCCCCTGGACAAGGCGCTTCTGCTTTTCTAATTAGCTTATCCCATATTTCGTTTATAGATAAGCTGCAGACCTTTTAAAGTTAAAAATGGGTCGACTACATCAATGACTGTTGATTCTTGAGCAATTAATGGCGCAAGCCCGCCTGTAGCAATAACAGTTGGCTTCTTCCCACCTTGGTCCATCATTCTTTTGACAATGCCCTCTACTTGTCCAACATACCCATAGACAATACCCGCCTGCATCGCAGCGACTGTATTTTTGCCAATAACCCCTTCAGGGCGGGCAATCTCGATCCGCGGCAGTTTGGCGGCTCTGGAATATAGGGCCTCAGTTGAAATCCCGATTCCAGGGGCAATCGCACCACCCATATATTGGCGCTCCTCATTCACATAACAATAAGTTGTGGCCGTTCCGAAATCGACAATAATTAGCGGACTTCCATATTCGTGAATGGCCGCAACAGCGTTGACAATTCGGTCAGCACCCACTTCTCTTGGGTTTTCATATTTAATATTAAGTCCCGTTTTTATGCCTGGTCCGACCACGAGAGGCTTAATATGGAAGTACTTTTGACACATTCTTTCCAAGGCAAACATTATTGGCGGCACAACGGAAGAAATAATAATCCCGTCAATATCTGAAAAAGTAAGACCAGAATGATCAAACAATGCTTTTATGCTCATGCCAAACTCATCTTCTGTGCGGTTTCGGCTCGTTTCTACCCGCCAATGGTATTTCAGTTCATCACCTTTATAAACACCTAAAACAATATTGGTATTTCCCACATCGAATACGAAAATCAAATCTATCACTCGCTTTATCGATTTTTCTTTTTTAACATGGCAACATCATACCATAAATCGTATATGTGTGAAAAAAAGAGCGCTTCACAGGAAGCACTCTTTCATCATTTACTTATAATCAATTTCATCAGAAGGTTTATCTAAAAAGGATTTCTCTTCTTTTTCGCCCTCATCCTTTTTTGTGTTGATGTTTACCTTCACATCATCTTTTTTCTTTGGTCCAATCTTCACAGCATCTAAGTGGAGAGATGGGTCTGGCATATGGCCATGTTCAACCAAGTATTTGATCTGTTCCGCAACGAGCGTTTCTACCTCAAGAAGAGTGGTTGCAATTAGATTCAGCTTATCGCGATTTTCAGTAAGAATCTTTCTAGCTCTTTCGTAACATTCTTTAATAATGGTTTGAATTTCCAAGTCGATTTCATAAGCAATCGCATCGGAATAATTTTGCTCATTATGCAGGTCACGGCCTAAGAAAACCTGACCGCCTTGCGGCTGACCGAACTGTAATGGTCCTAGTTTATCACTCATCCCGTATTCAGTTACCATTTTACGGGCAATGCCTGTAGCACGTTGGAAGTCATTATGAGCGCCCGTACTTACTTCACCAAAGACAATCTCTTCAGCAACACGGCCGCCTAACAAACCAACAATTTTATCAAGCAATTCAGGCTTCGTCATAAAGTAACGGTCTTCCCTAGGAAGCATAACAGCATATCCGCCTGCTTGACCGCGTGGAACGATGGTAACTTTGTGAACCATATCAGCTTCATCAAGTACTAAACCAATCACCGTATGGCCGCCCTCATGGAAAGCAACAATATTCCGTTCTTTTTCCGAAATAACCCTGCTCTTCTTAGCTGGACCTGCAATAACGCGATCAGTTGCTTCATCAATATCTTCCATATCGATTTTCTTTTTACTGCTTCGGGCTGCAACGAGCGCCGCCTCATTCAATAAATTCTCTAAATCGGCACCTGAAAATCCAGGTGTACGCATGGCGATATTCTTTAAATTAACCGTCTCATCTAATGGTTTATTGCGTGCATGAACTTTTAGTACTGCCTCACGTCCTACCACATCCGGACGGTCAACGGTAATTTGGCGGTCAAAACGTCCTGGACGTAATAACGCTGGGTCTAGAATATCTGCACGGTTTGTTGCAGCAATGATGATAATTCCTTCATTTGCTCCGAATCCATCCATTTCAACTAACAATTGATTCAAGGTTTGTTCACGCTCATCGTGACCTCCGCCGAGTCCGGCACCACGCTGACGGCCAACTGCATCAATTTCGTCAATAAAAATGATACATGGAGCATTTTTCTTGGCATTTTCAAATAAATCACGTACACGAGATGCACCCACCCCGACAAACATTTCAACGAAATCTGAACCACTAATAGAGAAGAACGGTACGCCGGCTTCACCAGCAGTAGCCCGTGCCAGCAATGTTTTACCAGTCCCTGGAGGCCCTACTAAGAGGACACCTTTTGGAATCCGGGCTCCAAGTTCAGCAAACTTGCGCGGGTCTTTTAAAAATTCAACTACTTCAACTAATTCTGCCTTTTCCTCGTCAGCTCCAGCTACATCTCTAAAACGAACCTTTTTCTTATCATCGTTATAAAGCTTCGCCTTCGATTTACCAAAGTTCATCACTCGGCTGCCGCCGCCTTGAGCTTGGTTTAATAAGAAGAAAAATAATATAAAGATAATCACGAACGGAATAATCGAAGTAAAGAAGGTAACCCAGCCACTTGTTTCTTTAGCCGGCATCACGTCTACTTTCGAGTCTGCCTTATCAATCCGATCAAGGATCTTTTCGCTGTTTGGAATATAGGTTATGAATTTTTTACTTTTTGCCTCGAGCTCCCCGCGAACCTCATACACCCCACGTTCAGGCTGCATTGAAAATGATTTGACTTCACCATTTTCTAATTGGGAAACGAACTTATCATATGAAATATGATCTGTAGGCTCATTACTTCCATTAAAGAAACTAACAACACCTATAATGACTAAAAATATCAATAAATAAAAGATGGTATTACGGAAAATCCGATTCATCTCTTACCTCCTCCCGCGGATAAAAACTATAATAAATAGTATCATAGAAAAACTTGCTAATTCAAGGAATTACTCTCAATTGTTAGGGTCCGGCACAATCAGAGCCTATTGAAGGAAAAATCACTTCAAACAGGACTTTCTTATTGATTATCGCTATAAACTGCCGGCTTTAGCACACCAATATATGGAAGGTTGCGGTATTTTTCAATATAATCCAAACCGTAACCGACAACAAACTCATCTGGAACAATAAATCCTACATAATCAGCTTTTATCGCACTTTTTCTTCCTGTTGGTTTATCAAGCAAGGTGACAATCTTGATTGATTTTGCTTTTCGATAACGGAATAAATCAACTAAATAACTGAGTGTTAAACCACTATCGATAATATCTTCAATAATTAATATGTCCCTTCCTTCAACAGAAGTATCTAAATCCTTTAAGATTTTTACTTCACCGGATGAAACAAAACCAGTACCATAGCTTGAAACATCCATAAAATCCATTTCAAGATAGCAGTCCATTCGTTTTAATAAATCGGCCATAAAAGGCATTGCTCCTTTTAACACGCCAATTGCCAGCGGGAAACGATCCTTATACTCCTCCGTTAAATCGGCCGCTAACACCTTTATCTTCTCTTGAATTTCTTCTTCTGAAACTAATACCTTTTCAATATCCTGATTCATCATAATAATTGTGCCCCCTAGAAGATCATTACTAATGATATGTGAGTTGTATATATTGTTTTGCTGTGTAATCTATACCTTCTAAAGAAGATTTTTTTAAATCTGGAAGCCAAATAATTAAACCCTCTTTGTCCGTAATCACAGGCCAATTGTCGCGATCCTGCACCGGAACCTTTTGATCAATAAAAATATCCTTTAATTTCTTCGATCCTTGCATTCCCTTCAATGTCATTCGATCGCCTTTTTTCCTTGTACGGATGATGATCGGCCATTTAATACTTTCTGCATTAAAAAAGACTGTATTATGCTGTGGATCAGCAATTTCTCTCTCTACATAATCTATCCTAATACTCCGGCCAGTTGGCAGCATAATCGTCCCTGGCTCACTTATTTCATAAGCATATGGTTCAGTTGTTATTTCCTGAAACTGAAATGCTAACTGAAAATAGGAGCGAATAACCTTCAATCCATTTGGGAAATCCAGTTTACCAGAAGGCTCGTGATGATGTATTAAGGAAAAAACTTGATCGATATGTATGGCAGAAAGAGAAGCTGGCTTTTCCTTGTAAAGATAGTTTAATATTAGTTGAATCCCTCTCCTTTGTAAAGGTAAAGGCATTTCAAGAAGTCTTTTAATGTCAATAGTAATTTTGTCCTCTTCTCTTTTTGTCACCACTGCATGGAGCCGTTCGACCGTTAATTCCTGTAGAAATGCATCATCACTCTGCAGCTCTTCACTAAACCGCTGAAAATGTTCATGAACATGGCTATTTTCTGATTTTAAAAAAGGAAGTACCTGTTTACGAAATCGATTCCTGCTATAAATGCCTTTCTCGTTACTTGGGTCTAACCTTGGTGTAAGGTTATGCTCTTTACAATAACGTTGAATCTCATCCTTCGTTAAACATAAGAAAGGGCGAAAAATAGTACCATCATGAAATGGGCGGGTAAATGGAATGCCTGCTCTTGCCTTTCCACTGCTTCCTCTTGTCAGCCTCATGAGCATGGTCTCCATCTGATCATCTCCATGATGACCAAGAGCTAAATAAGGGAATTGATACTTCTCCATCACTTTTAAATAAAAGTCATATCTTACTTCTCTAGCTGCAATTTGTGAACTCTTCCCAGTAGCTTCCATGATTTCCGGCACATTGATTCGCACCATTTCAAACGGAACCCCTCCATGCTGTTCACAAAAGCTTTTTACAAACATGGCATCGAGAAAGGATTCCTCTCCGCGAAACATATGGTCAACATGTGCAGCAACAATTGCTAAGTTCCTTTTTTCCTTTTCCTTAAGCAAGTAATGAAGCAGTGCTAAAGAATCCGGGCCCCCTGATACGCCAACAATGATTTTTTTGTTTTCAAGGTTGAATGTATGGCGATTTAGAAAAGACTCGACCTTTGATTCCAACATATGATTGCACTCTCTCTAAAAGTAATTTGAAAATTGTCTAGCAGAAGTGCCCTTGGTACTTCCGCTTTTCTTATTAGCTTACCACTTTTAAGAATAAACTATCAAAGCATAGGTAATAGAAATCAGGTAGAAATTTTTCCATTTCATTTCTAAACACATCACTAATGCATTTACCTTCTTTATATACGAGCAAACACTGAATTGGTTTCATTTATTAAGGTAAATTATTAAAAGTATACCAAGCATATAAAATTCCTAGAACGACCGCAATAAACAAAAATTCCATCCAGCCGCTTTTTTTCTTCTTTCGTCGATAGGACTGCCTTGAGATGGGCTGAGTGTCCTTCGTATTCTTCCGCTGTGGTTGAATAGAGACATGACTGGTTGTTCCACTAGTTCGCATAGGGGGATCGGGATTGGGAATCTTTTTCTCAACCATAGTATCGAACAGGTCAGCCCGCATTTGCTTAGCATCACTGTACTTTCCCTGTAGTGCCTTTAAGATCACTTTTTCAAATTTTAGCAGTTCCGGCTTTTGTCGAACGGCCTCTCTTAGCTGGGAAATCCCTCCCGTGGTTTTAGAAAACCGTTTCGGATAGGCTGTGTTAATCATGATCATTGCCACTGCAAACAAATCATAGGATGGATCTGCCTTTCGTGAGCCCAATCCCCAATATCCTCGGTCATAAAACTCGGTGAATTCCTTGATTGCTCTGCCTTGAATAGTAGTGCCGCCAACATCGATACACCTTATTTTCGCCGGCGGTCCAGTAACAATTAAATTCTCCGGCTTTAAATCCCCAAATACCCAACCATTTTCATGAAGCTGGCCCAAATCATTCAGCAACTGCAAAAATAAAACACTTGTCCATGACTTCCCTTTTTCCTGTATAAATGAAAGGAAATCCGGGCCTTGAATATATTCCATCACATAAAATGATATTCGGCCTTGCGGGCCTTGCCAGTCGTCAACATCAAGCAAAGAAGGCCCGAGGGTTGACCCCTGGACCTTTGCGAAGGATTTCAACACATTTACCTCAGAGGTAATCGACATGCCGTTATCACTCATTTTTAATGCAGCAAGAGTGTTATTGTGCTTTGCAAGGTAGACCACCCCGTTTGCGCCAAATCCTAGTTCCTTTATGATTGTATAGTTTTGTGAATGCCATTTTCCAGAAATGATTGTCCCCGGGCTTACCTTACATTGATTCTTCAAAGAATGATTCATCATCACGTGAAAGCAGGCTCCTTAATGATTGTTTTTGATTAAAAGCCGATAAGGCAGTCCGTAAGGCCGGACCGGTCGGTGTAATTCCACCCGTAGACAGCTGAGAAAAAACACTTGTCAAAGTTTGCAGCTTTGGAGTCCAATCCAGCAATTTTTCGACATCATTCTTTTTCCCGGGAAATACATAAACAGAAAATTGATTATCTCCTGTGCGGGCGTTCAAGCTTAGAGAGAGGTCAAGAAGCGCCTCTTTAACCGTTGGAAGCTTGTGCTTCATGCTTGCACTTGTATCGACAAGAATCAACACTTCTAATTCGACAGTTTCTCCTAATTCATCGACAACCTCCATGACCTCCCCGCGTTTGTCCGGCGGCAGGTCCTCCATTGTTTGGGAACGGCCTAATATTTGCTGTAATTGGCTGTTCACCACACCTTGAATCGTTTGGTTCATCGCTTTACGGGTAACCATTTGCACGGTTTGTGAAAGTGCCTCCGCATAAACAATCTGGCTGACTCCGCCGCCTGACATCGCAATACCATCGATTTCAGTCATACCTTTTTCATCAATAACGTCCTTTTCTATCACACCAATAACATTCACTGTTATTCCTTGTTCTTTCGCGAGTGCAGCCATGGCAATTGGATCATCACCTTGGTTCGAGCAGCCATCTGTAATTAATAATATTTGCCGGATCTTCCCTGTATACATAACCTTCTCCCTCCACGAAACGTATTGATACCATTTTCGACGGGATTAGGGTGATTTATACATATTTTAGCTGAGGTCTGCGCAAAATAATCAATTAGGCTCGTTTTTTATAAACCGGTATCGACGCCCACTTTGGTGTGTTATGTTTTATTTTTGCCACCGTAACGGTCATATCATCATCAATTAATCCCGATCTAGATCTGATCACGTCCTCCATAATTAAATCCGCTACCTCCTGCGGGTCATCTGTCTCTAATTCCTGCACCTTTCGTTTCATCCATAAATCATAGTTTTCAACATGCTTTGGTCCCTCAAACACGCCATCGCTCATCATAATTAATAAATCTCCGGCTTTTAATTGTTCGCTGACAACATCCACTTCAAATTCCTGAAGGATCCCTATCGGCAAATTGCTTGCCTGAATTTTAATGACTTTATTTCCCCTTTTGATAAAACTCGGTGTTGAGCCGATTTTCAAAAATTTCGCTGAGGCATTTTTCAAATCAATCATGGCCAAATCTAATGTAGAGAAAATTTCATCGGTCGTCCGTAGTGAAAGGATGGAATTAATGGATTTGATTGCTGTTTTTTCCTCAATCCCCGATTGTAAAATTTTTTGCAAAAGCTGTAGTGTTTCATTACTTTCATAATGGGCTCTCTCTCCATTTCCCATGCCATCACTAATGGCAATCGCATACTTTCCCAAACCAAGTTCAATGGTGGAGTAACTGTCACCCGATACTAAGCCTCCATCCTTGGCCGCATGGGCTACTCCTGTTTCCACCGTAAAGGCCTTTGATGATCTGAAGGTCACATGACAGAAACCATTTGGATAGGTGGCACATTCCTCCTTGTTCACAATAACCGTTTCCCCAAGAATATCGGATAACATCGGTGCGATGAGTTTTTCACACTCACCACGGCCATTGCAAAAAGGAATAGCCATCTCAATATCAACATTCCCTTGTTCAAGGCTGTAGATTTCTACCTGTTCAATATGGATCCCAAATTCCTGAATCGCTTCCATAATTTGTTCTTCCTGCTTATGATGATTTTCCCTTTCCCGTTGAATTTCTTTCGCAAAATTATCCATGACTTCAGAAACACCTAATAATTGGTCGGCCACCAGTTTACGGCTTTCCCGAACCTGCTTCTTTAATTTCAAATTGGCTTGAAAAAAGGTTAATTCTTGACCAATCGTTTCATATACCTTTTTTGAACGAGAACAATGCTTTTCCCAATCCCTTGACAGCCGTGGTGAAACATTTCCATCATTTTGATCCATTTCGTGAATAATTTCCTCCATGAAGGCATAGGTTGTATTAAAATTCTTTGCCCAGCATTGTTCCTTTTTAAAGCATGTTTGACATGTCCTTTCCGTGACATTGCTCATGAAGTAATCCATTTCCCGATCATGTTCATCGTCATCCGGCAGTACTTCCATTTGTGAAAAACTTTTTGATAAGGCATGGAACACACCTGAAAATTGCGAAACCCGTTGTGCTGTCACGTCTCGCATTTTGCGCATATATTTTTGCTGCTCGGCCGTGTATTCTGGTGTCCCAGGAATATATTTTGCTAATCTTGAAGTAAACGCTTGTGGTGTTAAGAGGAATAAGAGCACTGCAGCACTTGTTTCCAGAACAGTTTGCAGAATGGAGCCGCCGCCCTCGCCATACATGCCGATGAGCAGGGTGGCAATAAATAAGCCAATGGAAACTCCTATTTTTTTCCCTTCCTTTAACAGGCCGCCGAGCACACCTGAAAAGGCAAGGAGACTCATATGATAGAAGCTTGAAACACTTGCCAGGCTAAAAATTAATCCAGTCACTACCCCAACTGTGGAGCCAACCGTTGCCCCGGCAATGAAAGAAAACACTAAAACCAAATATCTCGACATAATATGTTCAATTGACATATCATAAACCTTCCAGCCAATTGTTCCAGACAAAATGGAAGCGAGCATGATGATCAGACACACAATTTCTTCTGTTTTTAACAATTGCCTTCGTTTATTAAATGTTAACAATGGAATACTTTGCAAAAAGATGAGTGTCAAAATAAACGCGAGGCTTGCTTGGACACCGACCATCATTAGATCATATACCGTTACTTGCCTTGAGAGGATGAAGGTTTCAGCTAATTTCCCCACCCCAAGGATAATACCGGTAAAAAAGGGCAGTGATCGCATCTCATTTGTCAGCCATTTTTGACTGATTCGAAAAATAACTAAAAAGATAATGGTGACGATAAAGGTAAAGGCGGCATTGGATAATGAAATCGTCGCTGCCCCAACAATCAGTCCAATCAGGGCAAGCGGTGCCCGATCCCTTTTTATTAAATAAACAGATGCAAAAAAAGGAAGACAAAAGGGGGTCAGCTTCGCCAAAATTAAGGCTCGTCCAAGTAAAAATCCCACTATTAATAAGATATAACCCTTTTTGATAAAAAAGGACTCCAGCATTAATTGAATTTTTCTTAAAGGCCTGCTCAAATCCCATTTAGATGAATGAAGGCTGACTTCTCCGACAGGTTCTATGAAACTCACGTTTGTCTTTTCCACTAAATCACTCTCCCTATTCTTTCATCGTTGCCCACTATTATAAAATGTATAGGATTAAAAGTTTGTCAAAATAATGAACAAGCTAAAAAAATCGTTCGACCGTTTTCACTATTTTCATCCAAATAACATAATCATGTCGTATAAAGGAGAAAGGGTGTCAGGCACCCTTTCCAAGTCGTAGTAAGTGGAAAAGGTTTTTTCTTCACAACAAAGAAGACAAGCCGCTTGGACTTGTCTTGTCTATTTGATATTAAAGTGAAACCTCTGCCTTATCCAATTAATTAGAAGCAAGTTAACCCCGTCTAGCTCCTCTTCCTCCACGCTTGGATTCCGTGTTTCGCTTTAAGGAAGTTAAACGATCCTCACTATCTTTTAGGAACTTTGCCACTTTTGACTCGAAGGTTTCCCCTCTATTGTTATTACGATCGTTTGATCTGCCTTGACGAGGACGTTGCGAATGTGAGTGCGAATGTTGTTTTCTTTCCGGCTCTGGTCTATCCTTGGCCTTTTTAATCGATAGGCCAATTTTCCCGTCTTTCTCAACATTGATGACTTTTACCTCAATTTGGTCTCCAACCTTAAGGTGGTCATTGATATCTTTCACATAGTTATCAGCAACCTCACTAATGTGTACGAGTCCGGTTGAGCCACCCGGCAGCTCCACAAACGCTCCGAAATTGGTTATCCCTGTTACCTTTCCTTGTAACTTGCTGCCTACTTCAATTGACATAAAAAGAATGTTCCTCCTTAAAAGTATAAAAAATCAATCTTACTATATATTATACAGAATGGAAAAATTCAGTGTCAATAACTCGCGACATTCGTTCATTTTTCCTTCTTTCCTTCAGGAATATTAAAGATAATTTCGTTCTTTTCTGAGAAAAAGTATTCTTTTCTAGCCAGCTTTCCAACGTAGTCATCATCATTTAATTTAATGATATCCTCTTTCAGGATATCTTGCTGCTTTTTTAATTCTGAAAGCTGGTGATCCAGCTTCTTTTTTTGAGCAACCTTTGCCTCGAGCTTAGTGGTCTGGGAAATATAGCTGGATATCATCAGATACGATAGGAAGCTCGCAAAAACGAGAAATAACGATAATCGTCTTAGTAACAATTTTCTTTTTCTGGCAGAGGCAATTTCCGCATATTCCTGCTGCTCGACATAGGTTGTCTGGATCTTTGACACATTTTTTTTTCGTTCCGCGCCCATTTCCCTTCCCCTCCTTACTCTTTTCTACTTTTCCATTTATTTATCCACTTACTAATATAATTCCTTATTTTCTTAAAATTTCCTGCCGTTATATTATATAACTTCTCGACGGTTTTTTTAATACCTTTCGGCAAAAGTTTCCAAAATAATAACAATATTTTTTGCACTGGTACAAAAATAATCTTTACTATCAATAATAAAACCTTAAAAACAAATTTGACAAGGGTTAATAGTCCCCTGCCAATTGCGAGAATGATGGTCAAAACAACCTGAATAAGACCAACGACAGGCTTATAAATCAGGAGCTGGAAGGTCTTTTTCAGAAACATTGCTATGGCAATGACCGAACGAATCAACATTTCCAAGAAACGCAGATACATCCCTTTAAGCAAGCTCTGGTAGGCTGCAAACCCACAAACAAGTGCGATAAAGATATAAAATCTCAATTCTCCATTATTCACCAAAAATAACGTATAAAAGATAATCAAAGCTTGAATGATCCAAAATAATACATCATTTATGAAAACAATCCAAGCTTTTTTCTTCGGCCGTTTTAAAAACCGTTGATACGTATCAAACATGGCACCAAATAATGACCCCATGCCAATCATGGAAAGCATGGTAAGAAATTGCGTCGAAAGGGTCATCGGAATAACTTGCTAAAGAAGCCCTTAGCTTTCTCCCCATGCTGTTCATCAAGATAGACTAAATCAAAAATCTTTCCCTTTATTGAAACTATCCCTTTTTCGACATCAAGATTTTTCATTGACAGGTTTTGTCCTTTAATTGCTAAAAACCCCATAGACGTTTCCAATAAGAATTCCTCATTATCAAAGCTTTCTACCTGTTTCACCCCGGTAATATCAAGAAGCTTTCTTCCTCTCATGATGACATCATGATCCGGAACACTACTCTTCGTCGGCTGGTTATCATAATATTGGCTCATACTCATCCCTCACAATCATTTGTACAACCTTCTGCTAAAATGTATGTGAAAGACGGCTAAAATAGAACAACGAAAAGCGCAAGCTCCATGCTCCGGAGCTTGCGGATTCGTGCCACTGGAATCTTTTAGCTAGGGCAACACGCTTTAGTCGATTGAGCCAAGTCTCTCTTCATTTAAGATCGTATACATCTCCGCCGCCTCATCCTTGCGGGATGTTTCTTGGATCCGGTCAATTCTTGCCGTTACTTTCCGTTGACCAAGACGAATCGTTAGTTCATCCCCCACTTTTACGGTTGAGCTGGCCTTTGCCTCTTTTCCGTTAATTTCAATTCTACCTTGATCGGATACTTCTTTTGCCAATGTTCTTCTTTTAATTAATCTGGATACTTTTAAAAACTTATCTAGACGCATATGCCGATTCCTCCCACGGTTATAAACCCTTTAATTTTGCCTCATCCCAATATTGATCGAGCTCCTCAAGCGTATGGTCTTCAAATGACCTGCCACTCGTTCTTACCCTTTCCTCCACGTATTGAAACCGGCGCGTAAACTTTTCGTTTGTTTCAAATAATGCTTCCTCCGGATGGATCTTTAAAAACCGTGCCACATTAACAAACGCAAATACCAAGTCGCCAAATTCCTGTTTAGCGCGTAAAAGGCCATCTTCTGTTCCATCCAGCTCAGCCGTAAATTCATCAAGTTCTTCTTTCACTTTCGCCAAAGCAGGGGTAATTTCCTGCCAATCAAAGCCAACCTTTGCGGCTAATTTTTGCAGTTCATACGCCCGCAGCAAATTCGGCTGTGCTTTTGAGACACCCTCAAGCAAGGAAGACGGTGCAGCTAAGCCTCCCTTTTCCTGTTGCTTAATTTCCTGCCAGTTTTGAACTACTTCTTCCGCATTGGCTGCTTTCCCCGTGCCGAAAACATGTGGATGCCTACGAATCATTTTCGCCGACAGCACTTCAATAATGTCATCAATCGAAAAATACCCATCATCCTCGCCAATTTGCGCATGGAGCATCACCTGCAGCAGCACATCCCCAAGTTCTTCTATTAAATGGTCAATATCATCTTGATTAATCGCCTCGATAACCTCATAAGTTTCTTCTATTAAATATTTCTTTAATGATTCATGTGTTTGTTCTTTATCCCATGGACAGCCATTTGGCCCTCTAAGTTTGGCAATAATGTCCCTCAGTTTAGAGAAATTCTTCAACAGAATTTGTTCTTCCTTTACCGGCGGAATATAGACCGACGTCAGGTTATTAATCGTGACATTTCGATCCAACTCATACAAAAGCACCTTTTCGATGACTTCTTGACTGCTTCCGGCTGCCGTTACAATATATACCTCATAATCATCAGGTAATTTTTCCATTAAAGTTAGCTTTACATTCGACGCCACAAATTGATCGTACACCTGGCTAATAAAGATATGCTGCTCCATCTGCAGCTGGGAGGATAGTAGTGCCGTCCCATCCAGCAGCTGGAATCCTTCAATCGGATCAATTTTTAACGCGGCAAATATAGGATCAATAAAGCTTTGCCCGCCGCCGATGATGATTTCAACCGCTTCCTCTTGAGCATAGTCGATTAGCAGTTGAACTGTACGCTCAGCCACAAGCGGATGTCCCGGAACGGCATAAACAATTGGACCATTCTCCGCTTGCAGCAATAATGTCCTTGCTATTTCCTCGTATACTGCTTCAAACTGTTCGTGTTTTTCGTAAACATCATCAAAGGATGTATAGGTCAGTCCTTCTTTTTCTAAATCTCCCACAACCGGATGCTCTTTTGTCCGTAAAAATATGGACCCGCCGGCATGAAGTAATTTTTTATATACGCCAAAAGGCAGCTGCTCTAAGTCTCCTGCCCCTAAGCCAAGTATTTCAATTTTTTTACCCATTTGATTACCTCCTATCCTTTCGCGCTAAAAAATGTCTTAGTTTACTTCCAAGTGGGAATAATACCAATTCTTCCTCACGAAACACTTTTCCGCGAATAATCACCAATATAAAGAGCAGACCGCCAAGTGCCACAGCACTTAAAGATTGCATCGCCGCCCCTAGCCGCTCCAATCTAATCAAGTCCATAACATGATCTGTTATATATATATAGCCTTTTAAAAAGAGAACCAGCAATGCGGCTGCCAGTAGAATGATTCCTATAAAGCGCCATGTAAATAGCGGACGTGCAGTCATTTTTCTAAATTTAAGGAATAGCAGGCCGCAGACCAATCCTAATGAAAGTAGGGATGAAATAGCGGCACCCATGGTTCCATACAACGGAATGAACACAACATTTAAACTATATTTTACTGGAAAACAGACTACTACAGCAAAAGCAGGGAATAGCAGACTGCCCAATCCCTGCATGATCGCAATAACCGTTGAGATGATCGATGTAAAAAGAATGACAAAGCCGAGCACTCCTAGCACCGATGATCCCAATTCGTTTTCAAACAGCATCGTATTCGTTTGTTCTATAATCGCCCATAGACCGGCAGATGCACCCAACCCGATGACAAGACTAACCTTTAGCGCTAATTGGATCTTTTCATGCAGTTCATCCGACTTCTCCGCTACGCGCGCCCTGCTGATGAGCGGGACAAGGGTTAACGCCATTGAGGTTGCAACAACCGTTCCTAACTGAATCAATGGCTGGCCGCGGTCAAAAATCCCCTTCACACTTTTCGCGATATCTTCTTCCATACCATTTGCAACAAGTAACGAATAGAGCGTTAAGGAATCTGCTAATTGAATAAAAATCATAAGCATCCCACTTAAACAAATCATCAGTCCTTGGAAGATCAGCGCCTTTACAATTCCCTTGACTTCCGTCCGGTAATGTTGATACATCCCCTGCTTCGGCTTGATCCCTTTCCATTCTTTACGAATCGATAAAAACATAAACAAAATAACACCTGCGACAATACTCCCCGTAATCGAGCCAAACATGGCCCCGCCGCCAACTAAATAGAGGGAATAGCCTTTTTGCATAAACAGATACGATAAGAACAGAATCGTCAGCACCCGAATTGTTTGTTCCCCAACTTGGGATAAGGCCGTCGGAACCATATTTCCAATCCCTTGATAATATCCCCTTAAGACCGAAACAAGCGGGAAGGTTAAAAACACAATCGAAACAACCCTTAATAATATGGCTAGATGAGGGTCATTCATCCAGTTTGCAATACCATCGGCTCCAACATAGAGAATGGAAAAACAAATAATGCCAAATACCTGTAAAAAAATAAATGATACCAGTAGAAGAAGACGGGAATTTCCATCGTCGCCTTTTGCCTTTTGTTCCGCATAAAGTTTGGAAATAACAACAGGAAATCCCGTTGTCGCCAAAACGATCGCTATTCCGTAAAATGGGTACACTTGTTGATAAATGTAAAAGCCAATATCACCGACAATATTTTGAAAAGGAATCCTGTAAAAGGCGCTTAAAATTTTGGTCAAAATAGCCGCAATCGTTAAAATAAACGCCCCTTTATACAGGGATTTTGATTGATTCATCGAATTCATTGCTTCACCTACTAATTAAACTCGAAGGTAATTATAGCACATAAAAAAGACAGCATTCGCTGTCTTTTTTGCTTTTATCAATTATGACTCCATCTGTCTTGCCAAGAATCCTGCAGCTGTTTCAACTGCCTTTTGCTCCACTTCTCCAAGTGTTCCTTCTCTAGAAAAAATAATAACTGCACCAATTGGATCACCATTTGCAATAATCGGCCCTATGGTATAAGAAGATACAGTCTCATCATTTCCATCAGCCAACGCGATATCGCCTTGCTCAGTATGGAGCACCGAGTTCCGTTCTTCCATTGTTTTTTCCACTAAATCACTGATATTCTTATTTAAATAATCTTTTTTAGAACCGCCGGCAAGGGCAATATACGTATCTCTATCACAAATTAAAACAGGATTACCGAGGCTGTCAAATAGGGCTTCTGCATATTCTTTGGCAAAATCGCTTAATTCGCTGATTGGTGAATACTTCTTTAATATGACTTCCCCGTCACGATCCACAAAAATCTCTAACGGGTCCCCTTCGCGGATACGCAGGGTTCTGCGTATTTCTTTGGGAATGACAACGCGACCCAAATCATCAATTCGACGAACTATTCCAGTTGCTTTCATCCAATGTTGCCTCACTTTCATCTGATGATTTTTCAACTTGGTAATGACAATCTTTCCTTTTATAGTAATCATCACCAACTTTGAACTTAGTATCTTTCATCTGGAAAGTTCTATACACAATCGTATTATTTTTTCAAAAATGCATCGAATTTTCCAAACATACTTGCGATACTCATCAGGAATAGCCGCAAACAATTGCAGAATCAACAGGGCTCAGGTCGAATTAATTAACAGGGTTTTCCTGTCCCCTTTTAGCTAATGGAATTCCTTTAACCATTTCGCTAACAATATGAAGCCATTGTGCTGTTTCATACTCTTTTGTCCTAATGACGACTTTTAATCTTGAGCCTTCCATACCAGGACTTACATTTCGTCCAAACTGATTACCGATCGCAAATAGTTTACTTCCATCAATTGTGTTGGTAACCTGCTCATTCACTAAAATGGTAACCTCTTGTTTGGCCTGTTTAATTTGTTCCACCCCATTTAAAAGGGCATACACCTTCATTTCAGCAATTTGGAACAGGTAGGAAACCTCATTTGGATATTCACCAAAACGGTCCTGCATCTCTGCCTGAAGCTCTTCTATATCCTCGTGTGACTGCAAACCCCTAAACCGTTTATACATCTCAATCTTTTGATGTCCATCCTTAATGTACGAGTCAGGAATGTAAGCATCAATTTCCAGATCAATCTCAACCGATTTCTTAACTTCTGCTCCGAGGTCTCCTCTTCTCTCTTCAATTGCCTCTTTCAGCATTTGCGAATAAAGGTCAAACCCGACGGAGTCAATAAAGCCATGCTGCTGGGCACCTAATAAATTCCCTGCCCCACGGATGGATAAATCACGCATGGCAATTTTAAAACCGGACCCTAATTCTGTAAACTCTTTAATGGCTTGCAGACGTTTTTCCGCCACTTCCGTAAGCACTTTATCCTTACGGTAGGTAAAATAGGCGTAGGCGACCCGGTTGGATCTTCCAACACGCCCGCGCAGCTGGTAAAGCTGCGAAAGCCCCATGCGATCGGCATCAAAGACGATCAAGGTATTCACATTCGGAATATCAACCCCGGTTTCAATAATGGTCGTGCTGACAAGAACATCAAACTCTCCTGCCAGGAAGCTGATCATCACCGATTCCAATTCATTTTCCGACATCTGTCCATGTGCACAGATAACCCGTGCATCAGGGACAAGCATAGAAATTTCCTCTGCTTTTCGCTCAATATCTTCTACTCTGTTATATAAAAAGTAGACTTGTCCGTCGCGCGCAAGTTCTCGCTCAATCGCTTCCCGCACCAATGATCCGTTATACTCCATTACGTAGGTTTGCACAGGGAAACGATTTTCCGGCGGTGTTTCGATAACCGATAAATCCCGGACACCAAGCATTGACATATGAAGAGTCCTCGGGATCGGTGTTGCCGTCAAGGTCAGAACGTCCACATTCGTTTTTAATTTCTTAATCTTTTCTTTATGGGTAACCCCAAATCTTTGCTCTTCATCGATAATTAACAGTCCTAAATCACGATAGACGATATCCTTTGAAAGCAGGCGGTGGGTCCCGACAACAATGTCAACTGTTCCAGCTTTTAAGCCTTTGATCGTTTCCGTCTGCTGCTTTTTCGAACGAAAACGGCTTAACAAACCAATATTAATCGGATAGTCCTGGAAGCGCTCCCTTAACGTTTCATGATGCTGCTGCGCTAAAATCGTTGTTGGCACAAGAAAGGCTACCTGTTTCCCATCAGCAATCGCTTTAAAGGCAGCACGGATTGCGACCTCAGTTTTACCATAGCCCACATCACCGCACAAGAGGCGATCCATTGGGCGCGATTTTTCCATATCCTTTTTAATTTCATGGATGGAGCGCAGCTGGTCGTCTGTTTCTTGGTAAGCAAACGATGTTTCAAATTCCCGCTGCATATCCCCATCCGGCGAAAACCCGTAACCTACAGCCGCTTCACGTTCAGCGTATAACTTGATGAGATCGTCGGCAATATCCTGAACGGATGATTCGACTTTCTTCTTGACTTTTTTCCAATCGCTGCCGCCAAGCTTATATACCTTAGGCTCTTTCCCCTCAGAACCCACATATTTCTGAACAAGGTCAATTTGTTCAACAGGTACATACAACTTATCTGTCCCTTGGTAGCGGATGTTTAGGTAATCTTTATGGACCCCGTTAATCATAAGGGTTTCAATGCCTAAGTATTTTCCAATCCCATGGTTCACATGAACAACATAATCACCAATTTTAAGCTCAGAGTAGCTCTTAATCCGTTCTGCATTGGAAAGCTTTTGCCGGCTTTTAGACTTTTTCACGCGTTTATTAAATAATTCTTCCTCGGTGATGACGGCTATTTTCTGAATTGAAAGTTCAAACCCTGTATGCAGGTTCCCTTTCATAATTTGAACTCTACCAGGTAAAAGCTGTTGGTCTCCCTTTACGATGCTGCTGTCAATTTCATAGTCCTCCAGCACACGCTCTAATTTCTTTACCCGTTCTTCATCCTGCCCTATAAATAAAATAGAATAATTTCCTTTTTTCCATCTGTCAATTTCCGCTTTTAATACATGCATTTGCCCATGGAAATTTTGCATTTGCTTGCAGGAAATATTAATAATATTCTGCGGGCTTGTGTTGGCTACATGTCTTAAAAATAAAGACATATATAGAACCGGGAATTCCCTTTTCTGCAGCAAGGCTTGCAAGTCATGAGAGATATGTAAGTCATGGATAATTTGGCCTTCGCCAAGCAAACTTGTATACCACTCAGCTTCCTCTTTTTCCAGGGAATCGTTCATCTCTTGAGCCCTGCTGATTTCATCAATAAACACGAGACCATTGCTTGGAAGATAGTCTAGTAAACTAGCAGGCCGCTCGTAGGCAAGTGATAAGTATTTATAGACTTGGTCAGGCTTTTGACGATTTTTTAACTGCTCAAGCTCATGGCTGATGTTTTGACTCAGCTGCATTTTTGCCTTATCATCTTTTAGTTTTCTTAGACTATATGCTAATCCTTCTTCAAGCTTGCTAATCATCCTGCTGTAATCCTCATCTTCCAGCAGGATTTCTGTTGCCGGCCCAATCAAAATCTTTTTGACTTTTTCTTTGGAGCGTTGATCATCAAGAGAGAAATAGCGGATGGAGTCAATTTCTGTGTCAAATAATTCAATTCTCAGCGGATCGGCCTCTGTAAGGGGATAAATGTCGATGATTCCTCCCCTTACACTAAATTCCCCTGGGGTGGTAACCATTTCAGCACGGACATAACCCATTTTGACAAAAGTAAGTAATAATTTATCTATGTTTATATCTTCCCCTATTGTTAACGACAGCTGATATTGTTTCCATAGGGACTTTGGAGGAATAATTTTCTTTAAACCGGCAATTGGGGCAATTAATATCCCCTGATGCGACTTGCTCCAGTGATTTAAGGCCTCTATTCTTTGTGCTTTTAATTCCGGACTCGCAATGCCGAGCTCAGCGGCAATTAACTCATTGGCTGGAAAAAGGAAAACTTCCTTGTCACTTAATAGATTGACAATATCATCATAGAGTTTCTGTGCCTGTAATAGATTATGGGTGACAAGTATGATTGGCCTTTTCATCTGTTCGTAAATGGATGCCGTTAGTACCGTTCTTGACGAGCCTGATAAACCGGCAATCAACTGTTCCTTTAATCCTTCCTCCACGCCGGCAATCACCGAGTGGACATCTTCCTGCTGAAGGAATAATGACTTTAAACCGTTCAAGGGTTTCTCCTCCCTTCCTACAAATTTAATATTAATAAGATTTTTATAGTCGAAATTAGTAAATAGAAAAACGCTTTGGATGAATGTCCAAAGCTAATTAATGGATAAGGAAATCGTATTGGTGGTAATCTGGATTCCGCTCTAAAGCTTCTTGGCAGTCCTCACAAATGGCAGTTATATGAATCTCACCTTCTGCGTCATACGCAACCATTTCTTGTCTTTCCTGGTCCGTTAATTTATGAAGACCAAGTGTTTCTGAGTGTATCGATGCTTTATCAATAGAACCAAGTTTGGTACCACAATGACGACAATGGTAATGGATGGCCACGCCTGTCCCTCCTTAATCTACGATTCCTTATTAGTATTAACCTTAGCGGAGGAACTTATTCAATTAGATTAAAGTGTGCCATCTTTTTATATTCTATTCATTTTTTCTGTTTCACCTTAATGTATGAATATGAAAGAATGGCCTGTATCATGAACAATTACTGATTATATTCATTCATGACTTGTAAAAATGGCTTCTCAAGCCACGCAGCACAGGCATCTGCGCTTCTTTTCACAGCTTCCCCTGTAAAGGTCTTTTCTTCAGGCCGGAACCGTCCAAGGACGTAATCAGGCACATTCATTCCTGCTTGGGGCCGGTCAATCCCAATCCGAATACGGTTAAACTCTTGCGTGCCAAGATGGGCAACTGTCGACTTAATTCCATTATGTCCACCAGGGCTTCCTTTTTGACGAAGTCTAATTTTGCCGACCGGCAGATCGAGATCATCATAAATCACTACTAAATCCTCTAACACTATTTGATAGTAGTCCATGACTGCCCTGATCGATTCCCCTGATAAATTCATATAGGTTAATGGTTTTAATAGTAATACCTTTTCCCCGTTATAAAAACCAATTCCGTACAAGCCTTTAAATTTAGACTGATTTAGCGGTATGGAAAATTGATTGGATAAAGCATCGATGACTTCAAAACCGATATTATGTCTTGTCTGTTCATATTGCTTCCCAGGATTACCTAAACCAACGATACATTTCATGGGTCCCACCTCTTTCGGTTCAGCCAGCCTGTTAAATATTTTTCGAAACATCATCGTTCTCCCTACTATCTTAATCCCTTTTATCATGCGTTAAAAGACGTAACCCTTATAAGGTTACGTCTTTCATTCTATTCACCCTCAGGCAGGAGTTGTTTCTCTTCCCTCTTCATTATCCGGGTGGCCTTCTTCTTGCTGTTCACCTGAATTAATTTCCTCTTCCTGCCTTGGCGGCAGGATGGAAGCGATCACTTCATCGTCCTCATGGTTAATGGTAAATGCACCCGCAGATGGAATGTCACCAGCCAATACGGTTTCTCCTACCTGAAGGTTTGTAATATCCACTTCAATTTGCGTCGGAATATTGTCCGGGGTAGAAGTAATCGATAATTGGTGAACCGGCTGCTGCAGAACGCCGCCGTCTTTTACTCCGGCTGCTTCTCCAACAAGGACAAGCCTCACATCGACATTGATTTTAGAGGATTTATCCACGGCTAAAAAATCAACATGGAGAATTTCCTTTTTAAATGCATCCTCCTGATAATCGGTTAACACAACATCATGCTTGCTGCCATCTACATCGAGAGAAATGACACCATTCCGACCAACAGTACGAATGGTTTTTGTTAAATCTGCTGAACTTACAAACACCGGTTTACTCTCGAGCCTGGCACCATAAATAATAGCTGGAATGTTTCCAGTTTCTCTGATTTTCCTTAAGGCAGAATAGGTGAGTTCCTTCCGCTCCTTTGCTTGTAAAACAGTACTCATGTGTGTAGTCACCTTCCTATTTTAGTATCTATATAAAAATGCCCTAAAACAGGAAGGTCTAAACATTTTTTTAATCAAACAGTGTGCTTACTGACTGCTCTTCGTGGACACGAATGATGGCTTCACCTATTAATGGTGCAACAGATAGGTTGATAATTTTGCCGCTCTTTTTCTCTTCCGGAAGGGCAATGGAATTCGTTACGACTAGTTCTTTTATTTTTGAGTTTTCAATTCTTTCAATTGCAGGGCCTGACAAGACTGGATGTGTACAGCAAGCATACACTTCCGCAGCGCCATTCTCGACTAATGCATTGGCAGCAAGTGTAATCGTCCCTGCTGTATCAATAATATCATCAATCAAAATCGCTACTTTTCCTTCAATGTTACCAACAATATTCATGACTTCCGCTATATTCGGTCTTGGACGGCGCTTGTCGATAATCGCAATTGGTGCTTTTAAACGTTCAGCCATTTTTCTCGCTCTTGTTACACCGCCATGGTCCGGAGACACAATGACAATATCACCATTCAATTCCTTGTTTTTAAAGTACTCTGATAAAATCGGAACACCCATAAGATGATCAATTGGAATATCAAAGAATCCTTGTATTTGCGGTGCATGCAAATCTAAACAAATCACGCGGGTTGCGCCGGCGGTTTCAAGTAGGTTTGCCACTAATTTCGCAGTGATCGGCTCGCGGGCACGCGCTTTTCGGTCCTGGCGGGCATAGCCATAATAAGGCATAACAATATTGATTGTTTTCGCCGAAGCTCTTTTTAACGCGTCAATCATGATTAATAATTCCATGATATTATCATTTACAGGTAAGCTTGTTGATTGAATGACATACACATCACAGCCGCGGATACTTTCTTCAATATTAATTTGGATTTCTCCGTCACTGAACCTTGAAACAGAGCATTTTCCAAGTTCCACTCCGATTACTTTAGCAATTTCATTTGCCAGCGGCAAATTTGAGTTTAAACTAAATACCTTTAAATTCGGATCTAAATATTGATTTGACATGAGGGCCCTCCAATTATCATTGCTTATTTCTTAAGATTAAGCTTTTGAACGTAATTTTCCTTATTCACTTGCTTTGCACGTGCAATCGACAACGCTTCACCCGGTACATCCATTGTAATCGTAGAACCGGCAGCCACGTAAGCACCTTTTCTAATTGTGACTGGGGCAACAAGATTGGAGTTGCAGCCAATAAAGACTCCATCTTCAATTTTAGTTAAATATTTATTTTTACCGTCGTAATTCACTGTAATCGAACCGCAGCCGATGTTTACATCACTACCAACCTCGGCATCACCAATATAGCTTAGATGTGATGCCTTGCTTCCTTTGCCGAAAACAGCCTTCTTGATTTCGACGAAATTTCCGATTTTCACCTCGTCGCTTATAGTGGAATCAGGACGAATATGGGCAAATGGACCAATGTTAACATGAGAACCAATCAAGCTTTTATGTGCGGCCGATTGACGAATAACGGTTCCATTACCAATTTTACAAGCATCAATTTCTGAGTTTGGACCAATGAGACATTCCGTACCAATCGTGGTCTTACTTTTTATTACAGTTCCTGGATAGATAACAGTATCCTGTCCAATCTCGACATCTGTTTCTATGTAAGTATTTGCAGGATCAATAATTGTTACCCCGTTACGCATATGGGCTTCATTCGTCCGTTTCCGCATGATTCGCTCTGCTTCTGCCAATGCAACACGGTCATTCACACCCAATGTTTCTTCAAATTCATTTGTTTGGAAGGCTGTGACCACTTCACCCTGTTTTTTCAGGATTTCAATGACATCTGGTAAATAGTATTCCCCTTGAACATTGTCATTAGAAACCTGCCGCAACGCCTCAAATAATGCACGGTTATCAAAACAATACGTACCTGTATTGATTTCATTAATTTCCCGTTCAGATTCTGAGGCATCCTTGTGCTCAACGATTTTTTCGACAAAACCATTTTCATTACGAACGATTCGGCCGTATCCTGTTGGGTCATCGATTCTTGCTGTGAGGATTGTGGCTTTTGCGGCTAGTTCCTCATGGTGTTTAAAAAGGGACTCCATCGTTTCAGCTTTAATTAATGGGGTATCACCGCAAACAACAATGGTTACGCCTTCTTTACCTTCGAGTAAAGCCTGCGCCTGCATCACTGCATGGGCTGTACCGAGCTGCTGATCCTGCAAGCAATAGTGACTGCTGTCACCTAATTGTGCCTGCACCATTTCGGCTCCATGACCAATTATTGTCACCATGTCTTGAATGTCCAGCTTGGTTATTTGATCAACTACATGTTGTACCATCGGCTTACCGCATACTGGGTGTAATACTTTATAAAGCTTTGACTTCATCCGCGTCCCCTGCCCTGCGGCCAAAATCACAGCATATCGATTATGCATGAACAGTCCTCCAATTTAACCTTTTTATCCATTAAAAATATTAACGTAAATGGGCTCGCTTTTCAAGGAATGAACAGGAAGTGTCTAATTTTGCAATATTAAGTATATTAGAGGAAAAATAAAAAGGGGGTTTGTGGGATTCGTAACCTGGTCAGGAATTTTATCTTTTTTTCAATAGGATGGTTTCCAAAACAATAAAAAGAGCCTTACTCAGAAGAAAGGCCCTAGTTGCTAAAATCCTTAGGAAGCTCCGGCTTCTTCAAATTCTACTTCCAATTCACCTAAACGGTGGTACTCAGCCAATACAGCTTCTTGGATTTTACCGCGTGTTCCTGAATTGATTGGATGCGCAATGTCACGAAATTCTCCATCTGGAGTACGTTTACTTGGCATAGCTACAAATAAACCGTTATTTCCGTCGATCACACGGATGTCATGAACAACAAATTCATTATCCAATGTGATTGATGCAATCGCTCTCATTCGGCCATCCGTATTAACCCGGCGTAATCTTACGTCAGTTACTTCCATGTGCTCACACCCTTTTTTGTTATATAAAAAGCTAATTAAACAAATTCAACAATTAATTCAATAATCCTGCTTAAATTTTAAAATATTTTTGAAAAATTAGGGCAAATTAGTGAACTTTTGTAAAAATTAGATAACTTTATGCAATAAATGATGTAAGGTTAGGGGAATTCATACAAATTTGGTCAAAAAAAAGCGCTCGATTACTTCACGAGCGCTACTACTTCGATTTCAACTAAGGCATCTTTTGGCAAACGGGCAACTTCAACACAGGAACGGGCTGGTTTATGAGTAGAGAAATACTCGCCATATACTTCATTTACATCAGCAAATTCATCCATATTTTTAATAAAGACTGTTGCCTTTACAACTGTTTCAAGCGATGCACCCGCTTCACTTAAAACAGCCTGTAAATTACGAAAAACTTGATGGGTTTGCTCTTTAATATCACCCGTCACCATGTTTCCTTCAGCGGTTAATGGAATTTGTCCAGAACTATAAAACAAATTATTCACAATGATTCCTTGTGAGTACGGGCCAATGGCAGCAGGGGCAAGATGAGTCTGAACTGCTTTCATGCTATCTCCTCCAAATGTTAAAATAGTTTCCCTCGTGAACACTAATCTCTTTTTCTTTTACATCGACATCAGATAATTGGACGAGCGATAAATATTCATCCACTAATCGTTCTTGTATTTTTTCATCCTCGACCAAAACAGCAATTCCCGCCAAATGGGAATTAAATTCCTCCAGCATGCTGATCATTCCCATTACGGTTCCGCCAGCCTTCATAAAGTCATCCACAATAAGGACACGTGAATCCTGCTTCATGCTCCTTTTTGAAAGCACCATGGTTTGGATTCTTTTAGCAGAACCTGAAACGTAATTAATGCTTACTGTTGGTCCCTCCGTTACCTTACTGTCTCTGCGGACAATCACTACCGGGACATTCAACTGACTTGCGACCGCATAGGCAAGGGGTATCCCTTTTGTCGCTACAGTCATGACCACATCAATTTGCGTATCAGCATAGGCAGAAGCAATAATGCGTCCTGCCTTTTGCACAACCTGCGGATCCCCCAAAATGTCCGTTAAATATAAATAGCCGCCGGGTAATAGCCGTTCAGGATCCCCAATTAATTGACATAGTTCAATAATAAAGGGTTCCACTTCTTCCCGGCTTACTTTTACAAAGAATTTAACGCCGCCGGCAGCACCCGGCACTGTTTGTAACGTACCGATTCCTCTTTGTTCAAAAGTCTCTTTTACGATCGCTAAATCCTCACTGATGGAAGACTTGGCGGACGAATAACGCTCAGCGAAAAAGGTGAGCGGTACAAGCTGGCGAGGATGATCCAGCAAATAATTCGTCATATCTATTAAACGTTCACTGCGGCGAAATTTCATAATTAACCCCCAGAAGCCGAATATTCTATATTAAGAATATCATTATTGTACGTCTTTAATCAAGCGAGTGTCGTTCTCCAAGCATCCTGACTGCGAAAACCTGATCACAGAATCCCCTAAGTCCATTGTAGATGCGATGCATTCTCGAGTCATGCTGGACAATGCCAAACACGGTTGGTCCGCTTCCGCTCATCAAAACAGCATCTGCACCAAAACGCTTCATTTGCTCCTTTATTTGAGCAACCTCAGGGTGCAGGGTTAAGGTCACATCCTCTAGGACGTTCCCCACATTGCTGCATACCTTTTGATAGTCATGATGGTAGATCGCGTCAATCATGGCGCCAATATCAGGATGGTTCGTTCGATTCACATCAAGCCGGCGATAAACCTCGGCTGTCGATACCCCAATAAAAGGCTTTGCAAGGATCACCCAGCATGTCGGCGGAGCGGGCAGCTCCGTGATGACCTCGCCTCTTCCCTTTGCTAAAGCTGTGCCGCCATAAACACAAAAAGAAACATCCGAGCCAATTTCACTCCCAAGCTCTGCTAACTCATCAAGGGATAATCCAAGATTCCAAAGCTTATTTAACCCTCTCAAGGCCGCAGCAGCATCACTGCTCCCACCGGCTAACCCGGCAGCAACTGGAATCGTTTTTTCAATAGAAATCAGCACACCTTTCTTTACACCAAATCGCTCCTTTAGCAGCTGGGCCGCTTGATAGGCCAAGTTACGTTGATCATCCGGAACGTATCGATTATGGGAAAGAATATGTATTTTATCTTGATTTAATAAGGTTAGTTCAATCCGATCAGCCAAATCAATCGTGGTCATAATCATTTCAACCTCATGATAGCCATCGGTCCGTTTATGTAATACATCTAATGCTAAGTTTATTTTGGCCGGTGCTTTGACTAAAAGCTTCACTACGTCCACCTACTTCTGTATAATCCATTCCGAAATCCACATTTTGTCCTATTTTACCACAAAATGATAAATGTAAGACGTGAGATATGATAAATCCTGTCAAATAATATATTTTATCATGATTTTTTTATAGAAAACAGTCAAATGTTAGGCACAAAATAAAGAAAAAGACCGGTACGGGGAACTTTCGGTTCCTTGTGCCGGCCTTGCTGTGGTTAAGATTATTTATAGGTTTAAGATTTCGGACCCCGATGGATCAGCTGTTCTTGCGCAAGTTCAACGGCGCGCTTCACCATATTTCCCGCATCTCTTGCTTTGATGCCGCCCCATCCCTCTTTTTGAACGACATCATAAAACCCAAGCTCTTTTGCAAGTTCCTCTTTAAAGCCTTCGGACATAATCCCTCTTCTTCTGCCCATCTAAACAACCCCTTTCATACCACAGCATTCTTAGTATGAGATAAACAAGGATTTTCATGTTAGCCAAATAATCCTTTAAAAAGCAAAAAGCAGTAAACCCTTTGTTTACTGCCACCCATTGCTTATATACTAGCTTAAAGCTACATGTCCTGCTGCATCATCGTAGAAGGTAATTTGAACTGTTTCTGTTAATACATCCGCATAGCTGTAAGATACACGCTCGAATGAATTTTCGTCCTGATCTAATTCAATAACAAAAACAGATGGGTAAGTTTCAGCTAACACACCGGAACGTTCAATTGTTTTCCTGCGTCCGCCGTTTGCTTTTAGCAGCAACCTTTTCCCTAAATTCGTGTCAAGAGCCTTTTTGATATCGGCTAAGGTTTTTGGCATTCGATCCACCTCACTGTGTAAAGTATAACACACTGACATAGTTCTGTCAAACAAAAATATAAATTATATCAGTCCGACAAAAAGTTTGTCAATATTTTTTATTCTACTTTTTCTTCTAATTTTCAACATTTCTTAGCCTTGCCTTATTATCAATGGAATATGTACCGCTTCAAAAAAAATAAGCCAACCGAAACGCGAAGGCTTATTCCTCTTCGTTTTTTACTGGTCGATATGGCATCCCAGTTCGTAACACCCCTTTTGTTTCAATGCCACCCAGCCCCTTATCTCCGGTTAATGTATTCCGCAACACATCCCATACGTTAATTCTTTCCATAAACGGGGTAAAGCTTATTTTTGCGACAATATAGACTGGGTCCAGTGCGTGAATATTGATCCTTGATGGGGAACTGGCAAAGTTTGCCCCTGCATGGATGAGCGATTCAAAATGAGATTGGCATGCACCTGCAAAGATGACCAGCTGATCTAGGTGAGGGATTTTTTTCCGTGCCTCCCTGACAGTTTGGACGAAATGTTTGGAATGACGATATGCATTAATATCCGTCATCTTCCCCTTTGCCTTTGAATAGGCATCATGCCCAGTGATGACCAGAATATCGGGACGATAGTGGTCAATCAGACCAGCAATTTTGTCTGGCATTTCCTTCTCATTACAGTGTATTCCTAAAACCGGTATCCCGATTTTTTCATATAAGGTCATACATTTTTTCAAATAAGTTGGGTCCCCATCCAAATGAAGCACCTTCCCCGGGATTTGAAAGTAATTGCTCGACTTTGCATAGCCGCCTGTCGCTTCATATTCCTGCCTGGATTTTAACAAATCTACATCTTGTGTAAAAAGTCGTAATGACTGTTCTTCAAGGGTCCTGTATTCCTGTCTTAGTTTCACCCTTTCATGTTGGTTAACAACCACCAGATCAGTATAAGGTGCATCTGCAGCAAGACGAAAATCCTCACCATAAAGGATTGCGAATTTCTGGTCATTTATTATTCGCATATCAATTACGCGAAATAGAAGATCACAGTTGTATGATTTTCTACCGACAATATCATTTATTTTTATATCCACTGCCGTCACTCCAATAAGACCAGCAAAAAGGCCTTTTGTTTAGGGTTTCTCTCATAGGCTATGCAAACAGTGATGTCCGCGTGAAAAAAAAGTACACCAACTCACCAGACACTGCAGCTGGATAAAAAAAAGACCCTAAAAAAGGTCTAATGGAAGTTTGGATATAGTGCATCGGCTAACAGGCCAAATTCTTCTAAGGAAAGGGTTTCGCCTCTTCTGGAAGGGTCAATTCCGCTTGCATTTAGTGCTGCAAGGATTTCTTCCTTCTTTTGTTTCCCGTCAGGAAGCTGACTTGTTAAGTTATTGAGCAAGGTTTTTCTTCTTTGAGCAAAACATGACCTTGTCACTTGAAAAAAGAACGCTTCGTCCTTTACGATAACGGCTGGCTGCTCCCGTCTTGTTAATCTAATGACAGCTGAATCGACATTCGGCTGCGGGACAAAGACGGTCTTCGGGACAATCATCACCGTCTCAGCTTCTGTGTAATATTGAATCGCAATTGAAAGTGAGCCATAGTCCTTTGTACCAGGCTTAGCTGAAATGCGGTCAGCAACCTCTTTTTGGAGCATACAAACGATGCCGCGAATGGACAGATGGTCCTCAAGCAGTTTCATGATGATAGGGGTTGTCACATAATAGGGTAAATTCGCCACGACCATTACATCGTCAATGCCTTTAAACTCTTCCTCCATTACCATTTGAACGTCTGCCTCTAACACATCCTTGTGAATAATATTCACATTTTCATATGGTGACAATGTGTCCTGCAAAATTGGTAATAATCGTTGATCAATCTCAAAAGCCACGACCTTTTTACTCGTGCGGGCCAGCTGCTCGGTAAGGGCGCCAATCCCCGGGCCAATTTCAATTGCCCCGGAATTCTCATTCAGATTGGCGAAGCTAACGATTTTTTTTAATATATTTGTATCAATTAAGAAGTTTTGACCAAGGCTTTTCTTAAAAGAAAACCCATATTTTTCGAGAATGGCCCTTGTTCTCACAGGGGTAGCGATATCTTTATTCATTTGGTTCCTCCTGACGGACTACGCTTAGTGCTTCGGCAAATTCCTGCCTGCTGATCTGGAACATCATTAAGCGCTTGTGCAATTGTTTTCCATTTGTATAGCCAATTTTTAAAAGCTTGCCGAGGATCATTCTTCGTTCCTTCGCACCCTCGCCGCCAATAAGACCGGCTGTAAGTAAGTCTTCTTGCGTTATTTTTTCCGAAATCGATTCATGCATGTGTTGAGCATCCTTTAATGCTTCTCTAATTGCCTCAGGGCTGGCATGTTCTACACCAAGGCCCTTGCCGCTTTTAGCAATCGCCGCTTCCTTCGTCAAAAAGGCGTGCTTACAGCCAGGAACAGCTGCTGCAATCGTCTTCCTGATTTTTTCACCGGGAAAGTCAGGGTCTGTAAAAATGATCACGCCTCGTGTCTCCTGCGCGCGTAATACTTTTTCAATGGTTGTTTGATTTACTGCAGAGCCATTCGTTTCAATGGTATCTGCATCGACTGCCCGCTTAATCGCTGTCGTATCATCTTTTCCCTCAACTACAATAATTTCTCTTATCTTCATATTAAAAATGAAATCCTCCGTAATATATTAATAAAAAATGAAAAAATATTGAAACATTTTTGTAATGTCCATCGTCTATATTATTAAACACATTCATATAATGACAGTAAGAAACCAAGAAAAATATTACTTGTATCGTTAGTAAGTATAAAGAAAATCTCAGAAAAAGCAAAATGCAGAGGGATATCCCTCTGCACGAAAATGGCTTACTGCAAAATCTTAATTTTTACCTTCTTACGTCCCCAACGGTAGGCGTCCGCTTTCGATGGCATAAATAAATCAATGATATACCCTTTAATTGCTCCGCCTGTATCAGCAGCAACAGCATAGCCGTAGCCTTCCACATATACCTTTGTTCCAAGCGGAATCACTCTTGGGTCAACCGCAATGACTTTCATGTTCGGATCAGCACGGAGATTAAGCCCTGTTGCTGTACGGCCTGAACAGCCATTACAATACGCAGTATACGCGGTTGCCGTAACGTAAAACTCTGTTCCCGTTTCAGCTGCACCACGGGAAACTTGCATGGCTAATTCCTTCGTTCCGACAGCCACTACTTTATCCTGTTTCTCTGTAATCCTTTGCTCATTGAGCAATTTCCTGGAAACTTCCTTGCCGTTTTCAAGCACGACTTCATATTGCTTAGACACACGGCCATGCTTCCCTGGAGTTAAGATTTTTTCTTTTCCTTTTTCTAAACTTTCATCCTTTTTTGTTACCACGGCAAATTCAACGGGTTCTTCCACTACATCGGTGACTTTTTCTACGCGAATGACGTTAACAACACCATTCTCTGAGATGGCTTCTGTTAATGACGGTTCAACTCGGTCTAATTCATTTAGCTTGATGCCCTGTTGTGTTAAAAAGTCAGCGACCGTAGCCGAAGTAGCCCAAACTTCCTGCTCCTTACCGCCGTCCACATATGTAAGATGAAACGCGATGTTTAGCTCAATATTCATCTTATCTGTTATTGCCGTTTGTGGATTTGGTGAAAGTTTATCCTGTTCTTTCAATACAATTTTCTGCTCTTTTAGGAACTCAGCAACCGTTCCGGCTGTAGTCCAGACCGTTTTCTTCTCGCTGTCTTTAACAATGTGAACCTTGTTTGCCTGCTTCCAAACGACTTTAAGGTGATCCTTCACCTTCATATTTGCCTTTGGAGATACGTAGTCTTGTGAGCGAAGAGGTACATCCAGTTCATCTAATAAATCCTTGATGGTCTCTGCATGCGTTTTTACGACCTCTGGCTTGCCATTAAGTGTTAGTGCCACTGTATTCTTCGAACCTTCGGAAAAAAGAATTCCAAGAGTAGTTAGCAAAACTACGAAAATAGCAAAAACAATGATCAATGACCTCCTGCTCAAAGACTGGGGAAACAGGTTTTTCATGTGTTTAAATACGATGAAAAACGCCTCCTTTTCTCGGGAGAGATAATTAATACCATGCTGCCGGCTGTCAATCCTTGCATATCCTGTGAACGTATTTCTAATTATGCACAAACCTGGAAATATTGCAAAGAAAAACTTATCGACACGGTTATCCTATGTTGAAAAGGAGACGTGTAGAACTTTTTGTTATTAGAAAAAATTAGGACAAGCTTCTAGGGCTTTCGACAATTTCCCTTATCAGTTTATGGCGAATAATTTTTTAGCATTTTGTGTCGTTGCCTCCGCTACTTCCGCAAATGTCAACCCTTTTATTTCGGCAATTTCTTCAGCTACCAGCCTAACATAACTTGGTTCATTCCGTTTTCCACGATAGGGATGCGGGGCCAAATAGGGGCAGTCTGTTTCAATTAACAGTTTTTCCAAAGGTATTTCAGCTGCCACTTCTTTTGGTTTTTTTGCATTTTTGAAGGTAACAGGACCGCCAAGTGAAATATAAAAATTCATTTTTACACATTCCTTGGCAACTTCAGGGCTGCCGCTAAAGCAGTGCATAATCCCCCCTACTTCCTCTGCACCTTCTTCCTTCAATATTTCCACGATATCGGCTGTTGCCTCACGATTGTGAATAACGATTGGGAGCTTTACCTTTTTCGCGAGCTTGATTTGTTTACGAAAAACCTCCTTTTGGATCCCCTTTGGTGACTTGTCCCAATGATAATCCAAGCCCATTTCACCGATTGCGACTACCTTTGGATGGGAGGCTAATTGCTCAATCCACGCTAAATCCTCATCCGTCAAGTCGATGGCATCGACGGGATGCCAGCCAATGCAGGCATAAATAAATTCATAGCTTTCAGCTAGTTCCATTGCCCTTTGAATGGTCGGGCGATCAAACCCGACGACGACCATATTGGTGACTCCCTCATTTTGAGCCCTATTAATGACTTCCTGCAAATCCTCGTCATATTGGGTGTCATTTAAATGTGCATGTGTGTCGAATAGCATAATTAAGACCCTTCCTTTTTTGTCAAACCCATAATTATTACAATATTTCCTTTTTATTTTGCACAGTTAGCTAAATCTTTTTTCTGATAGTAAAAAAATCCCCTTTTTCAACAAAACTCTTCATTTACAACATAAAAAATAGAAATGTCCCGAAAATTGTTTCACGTGGAACATCGAAAAGCGGAAGCGCCTTGCCCAGGGGCGACAGGCATAAGACGAGCAGGCGAGAAGGCTGTTCTTTAGCCTTCTTGACTGATTGGCTTATGACCCCGAGCCACTAGGCGCTGAAGCTAGACATATCTCAAAGTAAAAAGCGTCTTATTCAGACGCTTTTTTAGCACTTTACTTTACCTTTGAGCCATTCGGCAACGTTTGATCTACTGTTGCAAGGGAGAGCTGGCCGTCCTTCGATCCGGCTAAGATCATTCCTTGTGATAATTCACCACGTAATTTAACTGGTTTTAAATTTGTAATACAAATAACTTTCTGACCGACTAATTCTTCCGGCTTATAGTACTGGGCAATTCCTGATACGACTTGGCGCTTTTCATAGCCAAGATCGAGCTGAAGCTTTAACAGCTTATCTGTTTTCTTAACAGGCTCTGCTTGAATCACCTCAGCCACTCGTAAGTCAATTTTCATAAACTCATCAATGGCAATTTCGTCGATCACCTCTGGCTTTTCTTCACTCTTTTCTTCGACAACAGGTGCAGTACCTTGCATTTTTTCTTTAATGAATGCTACCTCGTCGGCAATTTCAAGTCTTGGGAATAGCGGAGCATCTTTTTCCACTTTTGTTCCACTTGGAATGACACCAAAACGTTCAAGGCTTTCCCATGTTTTAAGACTGTCATCCTGTATGCCGAGCTGTTTAAAAACTCCAATTGGCGTTCGTGTTAAAAATGGCTGAAGTAGAATGGCAATTTGGCGCAATGATTCTGCCAAGTGTGTCATAACACTTGCAAGCTCACCTTTCCTATCCTCGTTTTTAGCCAATGTCCATGGTTGTGTCTCATCAATATATTTATTCGTCCGGCTGACAAGCTGCCAAATGGAAGTTAATGCAACAGAGAACTCCATTTTCTCCATCGCTTCCTCGTATTTTGTAATGGTTTCACGATTTACTTGATGTAATAACCCGTCAAATTCCCCTACAGAACCTGCATAGTCCGGAATTACACCATTAAAATACTTTTCAATCATTGCAACAGTACGGTTTAATAGGTTTCCAAGGTCGTTAGCCAAGTCAAAATTAATTCTTTCGACAAATCCTTCTGGCGTAAACACGCCATCTGCCCCAAATGGTACTTCTCTCAATAAATAATAACGGAGTGCATCAAGGCCATAACGGTCAATTAATGTGACCGGATCGACGACATTCCCTTTTGACTTGGACATTTTACCGTCCTTCATCAACAGCCATCCGTGGGCAAAGACCTTTTTAGGCAGCGGTACATCCAAGGCCATTAACATAATTGGCCAATAAATGGTGTGGAAACGGACAATTTCCTTTCCAACAAGGTGAACATCTGCCGGCCAGTAATTTAAATATTTGGAGTCATTTTCAGTTCCATAACCTAAAGCTGTTATATAGTTGGAAAGTGCATCAATCCAGACATAGATGACATGCTTTGGATCCCCCGGCACCTTAATTCCCCAATCAAACGTAGTCCTCGAAACCGCTAAGTCCTCAAGGCCCGGTTTGATGAAATTATTAATCATTTCATTCTTGCGGGATTCAGGCTGGATGAAATCAGGATTCTCCTCGTAATATTGCAAAAGACGGTCAACATACTTACTCATTTTAAAAAAGTAGGATTCTTCTTTTACTTTTTCAACTGGCCTGCCACAATCCGGACATTTTCCATCCACTAACTGGCGATCCGTAAAAAACGATTCACAAGGGGTGCAATACCAGCCTTCATATTGATCGAGATAAATATCCCCTTGCTCAAGAAGCCTTGCAAAAATCTTTTCGACAACTTTCTTATGTCTTTCATCTGTTGTCCGGATAAAATCATCATAAGAGATATCAAGTTTTTCCCAGAGATCTTTAATTCCGTTGACAATTCCATCTACATACTGCTGCGGTGTAATCCCCGCCTCTTCTGCTTTACGCTGGATTTTTTGGCCGTGCTCATCTGTTCCGGTTAAATACATGACATCAAACCCTCGCATACGCTTGTAACGGGCCATTGCATCACCGGCAACAGTGGTATACGCATGACCAATATGTAAATTTCCACTTGGATAGTAAATCGGTGTTGTCAGATAAAATGTCTTTAATTTTTCCGCCATTATTGTATCCCTCCTATAGGCAGGCAATCGTAAATCCCATTAAACTATTATTGCCTCTTTTTGCCGCTTCTATCATCAAAATATACCGAAAAATGAACTTTTGTGCAAGAAACCCCTATAAGCCGGCTTCCAATTTTTTAAAATTTATTCCTAATACACCCATAAACAAAGAATAATCATCGAAACATATGAGCGATAAGATTGGAGAATGTAGAATTATGTCGAATTGTAGTCTATCTAATTACTATTCGAATTACACTACGATAATACTAAAAGCCTAGTTTAACTGCATGAATGTTGTGGAAAACCCTATTAAATCAACAAACAAATTGTTGGAAAAAATTTCTTTTATTTTTTAAAATAAAATAATTGACGAATATGGGAAGTACTGGTATTATGGGTTTATAAGAAATTTGTCGAATAATGACGAATGAAAAAATAGATTAATAATATGTGTAAATACGAGAGGAGAACAAAATAATGAAATCTACAGGTATTGTCCGTAAAGTTGATGAATTGGGTCGTGTCGTTATTCCGATTGAATTAAGACGTACACTTGGTATTGCTGAAAAGGATGCACTTGAAATCTACGTTGACGATGAGCGCATCATCTTAAAAAAATATAAGCCAAATATGACTTGCCAAGTAACTGGTGAAGTTTCTGATGATAATATGGCTCTTGCCGGCGGTAAATTAATTCTAAGCCGTGAAGGTGCAGAGCAATTAATTCAGGAAATTCAAAACAACCTTGAATTAGCAAAATAATAAAATGCTCCAGCACTAAAAAAGTGCTGGAGCATTTTTAATTACCATCTACATGATAGACCTGATAAACTTCCCGCTTGTTTAGGCTGCGGTCTTTTGCTGTTTGTTTAATCGCTTCCTTTGAAGGCATACTTTTAACTGATATGTAATGATTCACATGTTCCTCCAGCGATAAATGCTGCCACCAGCTGGGCTCCTCTTCTTCTTGCCGCAAGTCCGAGCCTTCAACAATGATACAAAATTCGCCGCGAATCTCATCTTGATGTGCCCATTCAATCACTTCTTCAAGAGGACCGCGAATAAATTCCTCATACCTTTTTGTTAATTCCCTGCATATGGCTATATTCCTGTTGCCGAGGACTTCGAGCATGATTGATAATGTTTCTTTTAAACGATGTGGAGATTCATAAAAGATCAGCGTCGCCGATTGCTTTTTCAAACTATCTAATTCAGCCCGCTTGTCTTTCTTACTTCGATTTAAAAATCCATAAAAATAAAAAGGCTGGCAGGAGATCCCCGAGGCAATTAAAGCTGTGAGTGCCGCATTTGCACCTGGTAATGGAACAACCGTCACCTTTTCACTAATTGCTTCCATCACAAGCTCATATCCTGGGTCAGAAATGGCAGGCATGCCGGCGTCGCTTACAAGGGCAACCTTTAAGCCCTGCTTGACCTTATGAATCAGTTTCTCCCCACTTGTTTCTTTATTGTGCTCGTGATAGCTGACAATAGGGGTTTCTATTTCAAAGTAGTTACATAACTTTTTTGTATTTCTTGTATCTTCAGCTGCAATTAAATCTGCCTCTTTTAAGATTCTAATCGCTCGATAGCTCATATCCTCCAGATTTCCGATTGGAGTAGGAACAAGGTAAAGAATTCCTTTATGCTCTTCGTTTTCAAAGCTTTTCTGCTGCCACAACATAACCACCCATTTCTTCCATTAAAAACTCTACTTTTTTCTTTCGTGATAACTTTTTAAAATAATATTCTGCTCTTAAGGCCTCACTTTTATTATCGTAGCCTTTATAAAAGGTCAACTCGACAGGGCCTCTGCCCCGAGTGTATTTTGCCCCTTTTCCATCGTTATGAAGCTTAAGGCGGCGCTCAAGATTATTTGTATAACCGCCGTAAAAGCTCCCGTCCCGGCATGTTAACACATAAAAGTAATGTTCGTTATTCTCCATATAAAATCTCTCTGATTTCCGGAGTGTATTCGTCTGCTTCATTATAAACGATGAGCGGAGGCAGGATTTTTAAATCAGGACTGCCGTCTTTTATCGCTTCAACTAACAGAGTATTAGCTTCCTTTCCAAGCTTTGGGTAAACAAGTTGAATTCGCTTTGGCTCAAGCCGGTACTTGCGCATCATTGTAATCAGATCAATGAGGCGACCTGGACGATGGACAAAAGCCACTTTCCCCCCCTGCCGCACTAATTGACTCGAGGCCTTTACGGCATCTTCCAGTGTGCAGAGAATCTCGTGGCGGGCAATGGCCAGATATTCATTCGGATTTATTTCTTCCTTCGATGGAGTTGTAAAATAAGGCGGATTGCAGGTAACCACGTCAAACTTTCCAAATCCTAGTTGTTGGGGCATATCCTTGATATCACCGCAAATCATATTTAGCCGGTTCTGAAGCCCATTATATTCGATGCTTCGAACCGCCATATCATATAACCGCTCCTGGATTTCAACACCCGTTATATTCCCTTTTGTGCGGGCACTTAAAAACAAGGGAATCACCCCATTCCCGCTGCAGAGATCAAGTAAATTTCCTCTTTGAATCGGTACATAAACAAAACGTGCCAGTAATACGGCATCGAGCGAAAAGGCAAAAACAGATGGGCTTTGAATAATCCTTAAATTCTCAGCAAGTAAATAATCGAGCCGCTCATCTTCTTTTAGGTTCACCACAAATATCCATCCTATCTAAAAAGTATAAAAATAGAGGCTGATTTTGTCAGCCTCATTAGGTTATTTCTTATTAAGAAAAGAAAGACAAAATAAGCAATCGCCTTCCTTCCGCAAGCTGCCAAAGTGAAGGTTGCAAATATGAAAGCCTTCTTGATAAAGGCGGGCGAGGTTATCGTATCCTTCCCCAACATCAAAAGGTTTTCTCCCTGGAGCTTGAGCTTGGGTTTCTGTTCCTGCTGTTCCCTTTTTATTCTCTGTTTCATTCTTTTCTTCTTCCATCGTTACATCCAAACGGCGTCTCAGATGTTCATTTTCAAGCTTTAAATAATGATTCTCTTCTAGTATTTCAGCCAAATGCTGCTTCAATTCTCCCAGCTGCTGGTAAAGATGGCCAATTTGTGTTTCCATATTACTTACTGATTCAAAAATTTCCTTTTTATCCACGGCTTCCACCTCATTAATCTGTGGATTGTATAGAAAAGGCACCTTCTTTAATAATTTCTTCCAAAGTATACTCCAGAACCCGTTCTTGTTCCTTTAGTTCCACTTGAAGTACCCGCTCTAATATATTGAGTCCTACTACTTTTCCGGCACCCTCCGGTGTTTCAATGATTTCCCCTAAATCGGGCAGAGCCTCTTTTGCAGATTCATATTCATCATTTTCATATTTTAAACAGCACATAAGCCTGCCGCATAAACCGGATATTTTCGTTGGATTTAATGATAGATTTTGATCCTTCGCCATTTTGATGGAAACGGGATCGAAATCACCTAAAAACGTGGAACAGCATAGCATCCTTCCGCATGGTCCAATACCGCCAAGCATCTTTGCTTCATCTCGGACGCCAATCTGGCGTAATTCAATGCGTGTCCGAAAAATGGCTGCTAAATCTTTTACTAACTCACGGAAATCAACTCTTCCATCCGCGGTAAAATAGAAGATTACCTTGTTTCGATCAAATGTATATTCAACATCGACTAGCTTCATATCCAGTTGATGCTCACTCACTTTTTCATTACAAACCTCATAAGCCTCATGGGCTGCCTGCTTATTCTCCTCCACAATCATGCGGTCCTTTGGATCGGCAATTCTGACTACCTTTTTTAATGGAAGGACGACATCATGTTCCTCTACCTGTTTACGGGCAATAACTGCCCTGCCGTATTCAACGCCGCGGACTGTTTCGACAATGACAAAGTCATCCTTTACGATTGAGAGGTCTCCAGGATCAAAATAATAGATTTTCCCCGCTTTTTTAAAGCGTACTCCTACAACATCATACAAATGAAGATCCCTCCTGCAATTTTAACACAAGCTGTTCCATCATCAGCTGAGGATTCATATTTTTCTCGAGCTTCCTTTTTGCTTCAAGAATAGCTGACATTTGATCCGAAATGCGCCGTCCAGATGTTTGCAAGGCAAATTGCTTTAACCGTTCACTTTCCCCTATAAAAACAATTTGGTCCTGCCTATCTAATTGTATATAAAGTAAATCCTTAAAAATAAGAAGTAATAGATCTAAACCACGTTGAATCTGTTCTTTCTCTTTAAAGTGTAAAAACCAATCTCCCTGGAGCGTGACCATCGCCTCCAGTGGATTTTTTTTCAGCACCTCATATAATTTTACCACTATTTTTTGGGCTTGTGCAAACCATTCATCGACATTTAATTTGAGTGCTTCCTCCAGATTATTGGTTAACTGGGCCAGCAGCGGTGCTTTTTCTGGCTTTACCCCATTTTCAACCAGCTGTTTCATCATCACTTGAGGCGCTAACGGATGAAATGCCAATACTTGGCACCTGGAAAGAATGGTCGGTAATATTTGCTGTTGTTGTTCAGTCAGGAGGAAGGCAACTGTCCCCGGGTTTGGCTCCTCAAGGAACTTAAGTAAACTATTCGAAGCACTCACACTCATTTTGTCTGCATGAGAAATCAGGTACACCTTTTTCAAGGATTCAACGCCTTTTTTCGAAAACTCTGCTTGCAGGTTTCTAATCTGGTCAACCTTAATCGATAACCCATCCGGCTCGACGATATGAACATCAGGATGATTTCCATGATTAATCCGCCGGCAATTGTTACATGCCTCGCATGGTTTATAACCATCCATTAACGAATTGCAAAAAAGAGCCTTTGTGAGTAATAAACCTATTTCCCTTTTTCCTGTCCCTCTCATGCCTTCAAAAAGGTACGCATGGGCCACTCGATTTTTCACCAAGCTGTTTCTTAACATTTTCAACACCGTTGGTTGAACCTCTTCTAGTTGATCCCATGTTTTTCCCAAGTTCATCACTCACTTATCTATAAATTCACATGTAAAGCTTAAAAATGCATGTACTGCTCAATAGGTAAGACAAATACCGTCGCCCCGCCTACCTCGACCTCTACTGGATACGGGACATATGCATCGGCATTCCCGCCCATTGGTGAAACAGGTGCTACCAGCTGATCCCTTGACCTGCAGTTGTCTTTAATAATTTGGAGAGCCCGATCAACCCGAATATCCTCGGTACCTATCATAAAAGTGGTGTTCCCCGACTTCAAAAATCCACCTGTACTAGCTAATTTGGTTGCTCTAAAATTATTATCGATTAATGCCTTAGATAAACGATTGCTATCCTGGTCTTGAATAACGGCTATGATAAGTTTCATTTGAACACCCTCTCCTTCAATTAATAACTATAGTTTCCTCTATCTATATTATAACAGGTAATTGTCCCGCTTACATTTACAAGCAGAAGAACATATAAAAAGATTTTTTTACATTAAAAAGGGCCCTTTCTAAAAAGGCCATTTTTCTGCTAGTTTTGCTTCAACAAGCTTGATGGTTTTTCTAAAAACCTCATCAACCGTACCCGAAGCATCAATCCTTACTATTCTATTTGGAAAACGTTCTACTAATAGATGGTATCCCTCTCTAACCCTTTGGTGGAATTCAAGATCCTCTAAATCGAGACGGTTTATTTCTCTCCCTTTGTTTTTATTAATCCTCTTTAGCCCTAACTCCGGTTCAATATCAAAGTAGATGGTCAGCTCAGGCATGAAGTCCTCGATGGCAAATTGATTAATCGTATACACCTCGTCCATTCCTAAACCTCGTGCATACCCCTGATATGCCAATGAACTATCAACAAACCTATCACATAGGACAACCCTTCCATTGTCTAATGCCGGCTTTACCTTTTCGATTAAATGCTGTCTCCGTGCTGCTGCATAAAGTAGGGCTTCTGTTCGGGAATCCATTGCCGTGTTTCCTTTATCTAAAATAACGCTGCGAATTTGCTCAGCAATATCAATACCACCGGGTTCCCTTGTTAATAATGCGTCAGCAAACTGCTTTGCCACCATATTAATGATCGTCGTCTTTCCCGCACCATCCGGGCCCTCAAACGTAATAAATGTCCCACTGCTCATTTACATAAAACCTCCAGAACTGTATATATCTTATGTTGTACGAAATATCTTTATCAAACCTCTTTTAATTGTGGTGCCTCCTTGAAACCTTGCCCCTGATTGTAACAGTCGATTAAGCCGGCTGAGCCTTTCCTCTGTTATTCTCTCACCCCTAACTAACAATGGCACCCCTGGGGGATAGGGGATTATCGTTTCCGCACAGATAGATCCCGATGACCCTCCAATTGGAATCTCTTCCACAGCTAAAGCTGTCATTTCCTCAAAGGGGTTAGCAAGCTCCGAAATCTTATGACCATCCATGGGGAAATCTTTATCCATTCTGTAAAAAGGCAAACCTTCGAGAGCTTTTTTTATTTTCGCTGCTGCCTCTTTTAATGGATAGCATTGCCCTTCCTTTACTAATGGCAGAATGAATAATACATTATATGGATCGGCTAATTCTGTATATACCCCTGACAATTCCAATCTCTTTTGGATCTCAAATCCATTTAACTTGCATCTTGACTGGATGGTGATTTTTAGAAAATCACCTTGGTTATTTGGAAACTCCAACACTTGAATAGTTGGGATCTTGGCTAACTCCTCTTTAAAATGCTTTATTTCAGTCAGCAGGAATGAAAGATCCCTTTGTTCATATGTACCGAGGTAATGCCTCGCTAAATCCAGTGATGCCATAATGGGGTACGATGGGCTGCTAGACTGGAATATTCCAAGGTATTCCTTCACCTTTTCCATGTTTACACGGCCACTATTAATATGTAAAAATGAACCCATTGTCATCGCGGGGAGTGTCTTATGCGCAGACTGCACGACCATGTCGGCACCCAATTGAACAGCAGATGCCGGAAAAGGCCCACCGATAATTAAATGTGGCCCGTGTGCCTCATCAACCAATACTGGAATCTGATGAAGATGACACAAATCAATAATTTCCTGCAAATTATAAGTCATTCCATAATAGTTCGGATAGGTTAGAATAATGGCCTTTGTGTCTGGATAAAGATTAATAGCCTGTTTAACGGTTTCGACGCTGACGTCTGCAGCTATTTTCCAGTCCTGATTAAGCTCCGGCTCAAGAAAAACCGGCCTTGCCTTGGCTAAACTAAGCGCATTTAACACAGACTTATGACAATTTCTTTGAACAAGGACATGCGAACCTTCAGTGCAGACTGCCATGATCATCGCAAGATTACCTACGGTTGAACCATTCACAAGAAAAAAACTTTTTGTCGTGTGATAAAGCTCCGTTAAAAGCGTTTCCGCCTCCAATATTGCCCCTTCAGGCGAATGCAGGTCATCCAACCCTGATAACTCTGTTGCATCAATTTTTAAGAGCTGCTTAAAAAAATGATTCTCATCCGATTGATCAATCCAACCATATTTATGTCCAGGAACATGGAAAGAAATAGGATTCCTGTTTACATGTTCCGTTAAGGCTTCGTATAAAGGTTTTCTTAATTGAGTATTCATGTTATTTCTTCCTTCTAAGAGTTACATATATTTTAACAAAAAATGAGGGGTCTTCCTAATTTGAGCAAAAAAATAAGCCCAATTAGGACTTGTTATGAAAAAATTTCCGGGTTTGTTATTTTTCTAAGCTGTTTTAAAAAATATTTATATTTAGGATCATTTGTATCTGTTTGAATTAAATCATTTTCGCATTCTGTACAAATAAAAGAAGTGTATAGATGTATGCCTTTTGGTTTTAGATTCTCACAAATAACGCATGTTTCCACATAATGTTTATGTGCTAAAAATGAACTCAATCCCTCCACCTCCATACACCCATTCTGTCCTTAATTCTCAATTTGTATACAATTTTTCGAATTCTCTTTCCCATGACATCCATTAATATAGTATGTCGTAATCACCCATTAGGTGTATGTCTATAATTGATTTCTTTAAAAACACTTCGTACTTTTTTCGTTTTCGATGATTGGGCTCCTAATGAGATTTATTGGATACCCTTTTTTATGATTTTTTTGACGGAATGGGTTCCAATAACCTTTATTGGGCGATCTTTTGGACAGATTCCCAATTGTCCCCCTCTCTTATATTGGTTACTTTTCGGTTTTTGCTATTTACTGTCCTCTTTCACTTATTGGACACAAAAAAGACAACCAATACAGGTTGTCTTTCATTTGCCTGGCAACGTCCTACTCTCACAGGGACGCATGTCCCAACTACCATCGGCGCTGAGAAGCTTAACTTCCGTGTTCGGTATGGGAACGGGTGTG
>NZ_JBIWDU010000030.1:0-47126 GCF_044762155.1 Neobacillus sp. NPDC097160
GTAGTACTAATGCAATGCTTATTATAGGCATCACCGTTTTTGGTCTCAATAATGAAGGAGAATGTGAAATATTGTACTTAAAGTAACGGGTGCTTTTGTTAAACAAGAACATTTAAAAAAATTGACTTTTATGTTGTAGCACGGATTTGATTATAAAATTTCCTAGAGCGCTCCCTTATTAGGCTTTGTAAAACTTCTTTGTGAATATACAAGATCTTTAATCTTCTCATTTTGCTACTTTGACCACTACTCCTTCTGGAAGGCAGCAATGATTCCTGAAAGCTTCTTTCCTTTTATAAGTAGTTAGTCCGCCTATTTTAAAGGTAAATAAGCTCTCCTATTTTCTATAAACATAGTATGTATAAGACTATGAGTATTATAAAAAAAAAGGGTGAAAACAATGGCATTAGACTATCATCGTGTTATGGCCTTACCTGGAATGGGTGGAATGGGAATGGGAATGGGTGGAATGCCTGGAATGGGAATGGGTGGAATGCCTGGAATGGGAATGGGTGGAATGCCTGGAATGGGAATGGGTGGAATGCCTGGAATAGGAATGGGTGGAATGCCTGGAATGGGTATGAGTGGTTTCCCAGGAATGAGTATACCAGGTATGATATAGCTTCAAATCAAAAACGAACAATTTGAACCCCTTTTGCGTACAAGGGGTTTTTAGTTTATGTAATTCCTAAAATACCAGCTATGAAAAAGAGGTTGGGTATCTAAAAAGGCATAGAAAAATATGGGTGTATAATGTCCTGTTCCAAAATGATGATGTATATAGCCTTTTATGACAGGAATCTGCTTTTCAACAAATGGGCCAGATTGTGGAATACATAATTATAGATTTAAAATTAAGAAAGGTGAACCGTATCATATATGGATAAAGTTATTCAACAATCGGGCGCTTTTGTTAAATAAGATCATAAAAAAAATTGTCCAACGGATGGAAATCCTATTAAGAATTATTTTCTCAAGTTTAAACGCATCTGCAGTAAAATCTTTACTTCATCATAAGCAATATTGATTAATTGTTATTATTCTTTCGTTAATTCTTCTTCAAAGAAAAAGGTATTTGGGTATTCATTTACAATGTAAGAGTACCTCTTCATGTTTTTTACATAATGACATTTATAAATTGTTACCGATTCACCGGAAGCTTTGATATTTACTTTTTCCCCAATAGTAAACAGACTTTTCCTCATTCTAACACCCTCTTTAGTATCGAAAATAATTAAGTTTTTAATTATTCTTAACGCTTATTTTGCCCAAATACATTTGGGAATGCATACCAGAGTAAGGCATCATTTGTTGTTTTCCTCCTTGAAAAAAATGTAGCCATCTTATCATAATTAATGTATGAAGGGGTTGAATAATGTTAAAATTCTAAAATAAATTCTAACGTTGGGGGAAATGGTAATAATGAAAGTAACTATTTTTAATCAAAAATTAAATGAATTGCCTGAATACAAACAGGTCTAACAAAGTCACACTTTATTTAGTTTGTTCTTCAAAAGAATTACATATTGAGTTTGTAAGCTTTAATAGTGGTTTATCAAGAATACTTATTCGAATGAGGTCCGACCGAGATAGTAAAATATATCGATAGTTAGCTTGTTTTTTGGAGAATGTGAAAGTTTAGCCATAAAAATATCGACGTGCAGCTCTGCCACGTCGATATGGATCATTAATCGAACTTTCGATGATAATGGGACAATGCTATTAATGGGAAAATATACCTATAGCTGTGATAGTGGATATAGAAGCCACCTGCCATTGCCTGGCCCTTTGGATATTCTGTGGTCCAATCTACTTTTTCAATCGACTCAAGTAAATACATGATACCTCCTTGAATTTCTTTAGTTGGACTTTCTTCAACAGTAATCAGTGAATCAAGTGCCCATGAGGTGTCCGTTAAAGTACTCTTATTAAGTGGAACGTATCTTTTTTGACTATCGCTTAGGCAGGATTCCCCCCAACCTCCATCCTTATTTTGAACGCTCTTTAACCAAGTTACTGCTTGTTGTATGGATCTATGGTTTGTTGGAAATCCAACAGAGATTAGTCCTGTAACAGCGGCCCAAGTTCCATATAAATAGCAAATTCCCCACCGGCCGTACCATGAACCATCTTTTTCTTGATTTTTTAACAACCAGTTTATCGCTTTTTTAACCGCAGGATGATTTCTTGGTAAATTTGTATAGTTTCCTAAGAATTCAAGGGTTCTTCCTGTTAAATCTGCAGAAGTTGGGTCACCAAACATAAACTCACCTTTTTCAATCGGCAGTAACCCGAGCCATTTATTCTTAATATTTTTTTCAAAAGAAGCCCAGCCTCCGTCATCATTCTGCATGGATAACAACCAATCTAAGCCGCGATCCCAGGCTTCACGAAATTGTGGGCGGGTTGGAATGCCTCTTGCAATGGATCGTAATGAAGCTGTCGTGTCATCAACATCGGGATTGATTGTATTTACATCCGAAAATCCCCATCCACCTGGTAAACTATTTGGATTATGAATCACCCAATCACCAAATTTATAATGTTGACGCTCTAGTAGATAGTGGTTTGCATTTTTAACAACGGGATCATCGGGGGATACTTGGGCAAACTGCAGAGCAGAAGTAATTAACGAAGTATTCCATACATTAGCAGTTGTATATTGCATATGGGGGACCCCGTTTATTTCAGTCTTCATTGATTTCAAGCCATTAAGCGCTTTTGTAATAAGCGGATCATTTTTTGAATACCCAAGCGATAGTAATGCAAATACCATTAAAAAGGTTGAACTATAATAACTATAAACTGTCCCATCGGGTTCAATGTGCTCCAGCATATATTTTTTTGCCCGATCCATTGCCAATGAATGAAGCTGAATCGGTAAGCCAATTAAGCTTTTTATGCCTTCTTCAATAGATGAAAATAAGGATCGCCACTCAGGTTGAATCTCCCAGTCATTCTCCGTAGTTCTTTTCGAAAATAAGTCCGAAAGATCCGGACTCCGTTTCGTTTTCATACTAAATTTTTTCTCTGCCAAAATCAGGATCGGGGCAAGGTTTACTCTCCCATAAACAGAGAATTGGTAAAAGTTAATGGGAAATGATAGGGGCAATAGAATAACCTCAATCGGTATAGGGAAAAAAGCCGGCCATTTGTAATGTCCTGTTAAGGCAAGCATTATTTTAGTAAACATATTTACCTTTTCAATCCCACCATTGGCAACAATGAATCTTTTTGCAGCTTTCAACCTATGATCTTCTTTCTTGAAATATCCCGAGTATAAAAGCCCGGAATATGCTTCCAAAGTGGCCGTTAAATTTCCATCTCTTTCATCATAGAAAAGCTTCCATGCTCCGTTTTTCTCTTGCTTGCTTATAATTCTTGAAGCAAGCCCCTGAATTAATTCTTCATCATCTATTGACAATGTCCGTAATAAAATGATCATGTAAGCATCTGTTGAAAGTCCTGTTTCAAATGGATAGTTCCATGATCCATCGGGAGATTGGTCTTTTCTAAGCACATCAATTATCTGTTTAATTCCTTTTTTGGTATTTATCGTCAAATACACTCATTCCTCTCCTCAGTAAAATTACCATCATCTATACTTATTCACACGTTGGGGGGAGAATTCATGGAGGGGATGAACTATATTTTTCAAAAGGAATCGAGAAAAAAAACCATTGAGGTTATAAAGGAAGAATTAAAGAGAAGAAAAAAATAGACAAGGCTATTTCAAGTCTATCAAAAGAAGAGGAGAGTATCATAACTCAAATTAAGCTGCAAACAAAGGAATGGAATAAAGATAATGTAACTAGAACAAGGGCCTATCTTAACTTCTACATCATTTGATAAAGATACCTTTCAGAATGGAGGATTTTCTATGGGATTCGGCTGGGGTGGCTGCGGATGCGGCTTCGGAGGTTATGGTTACGGTGGAGGCTTTGGTTACGGTGGAGGTTTCGCCTTAATCGTTGTATTGTTCATCTTATTAATCATCATTGGAGCAACTGTTTTTTATTAAATAAAACTTAGATTCTTTGAAAAAGCCCTCTTTTTAAGAAGGCTTTTTCTTGTTTGATTTTTTGCGCTTTATTACAGATAGTAAATAAAGCAGCAATGCCGGAGTGGATATGGCGTTTCGGCTACTCTTAGTCTATGCATGAGATCATGTACATAATCAAATAAATTAAGCCTGATTTTTATCTATTAATATTCCTCTTCGCTAAGTGTTACTCGACAACGGCACCATCTTTATCGGTAACGATTAATGATCCATCCGAGCGCAAATGATATTCTTTTTCTTTTACACTGATAACACCTGTTGCCATGCTGCCATCTTCATAAAGATAATACCACTTGTTTTTGTCGCGAAGCCATCCTAGGCTGATTTAAGAAATTTCATAAAAATTACGCAGGTATGAATTGTGCAGTAAAGCTATATAAAGAAGGAGGTATGACAGTAAATCAAATTTTTGAAATTACAAATGTATAAAGAGCTTCATTATATAGTAAGCTGTCGGAAGAGAACAAATAGTCATTCCCTATTTCATTAAAGGGCCAGATTGTGGAATACATAATTATAGATTTAACATTAAGAAAGGTGAACCTTATCATATGTAAGGGAGGTTTTTTATGATGTCTAAAAAAGCTGAAATATACAAGTTAATTGATGAAGCTGTGTATATTTCAGCTTAAATTAGCTAAGAAGTAATTATAATTTTTTTTATTGATTCTTTGTGACGACAATTGTTATCTTTGTCTAGGCATCGTTTGCTCATTCTTTTTTAATGCTTCTCCATTCATCTTTTACTGAAAAGTATAAGAATATAACTAATTAGTTTAAACTGAGCGTCTTTATTCATTTGTCTATTGCTTCCTTTGATATTAAGATGGTTCCTGATTATGATAGTAGATCAATTAAAATTTATGCAAAATTTGAATTTAATTTTAAGTATAAGGAGTCAAAGGAGTTTGAAAACAGGTAGAGAGATAATCGCATCCGAAGGGGTCGCTATTGGCGTTCCTGTTTTTTTTTTGAACTAACGGAAGCAGGTTAGTTAAAGTAAAATAATTACAGGAAGACAGTACATTTCCAATAATGGAACCAACCTGCCGTCTAATTAGCCTTAAAAAGAGGCTACATCTGGATCGGCAGTATGAGATTGCTTTGGGAATAGGAATCCTGTGGTGTATGGTGATGATTGGCCTTTTAATCGAAAAGCTTTTTCAATTTCAACTGCAACACGACGAGCATTTTCTACGGTTCGCTTGCCAGTCACAATGTCGTTCATCAAGTTTAATGCCATAAAATTCGCCGCTTCTTGATCGCATTTAGCCGTAGCTTCACCAGCCGTTCGGTCTGGATATAAACTACCATCAAACTGTGCTAATTCATCAAAAAATTGAACAGGAACTTTATAATCAATGGTTTGTTCTAAATAATCAAGATGGGGAGTCGGAGTGTTATGAGGTACAGTATCAAGATGCACAATTGTTCGCTTCCAAGGACCATTATTATACCAGATGATTCTTCTTGAACTTGCTTCATTAGGTAAACCATATTTATTGATTAGCAAATAAACTGTTTTTTTTGGTTCTCCAGTCCATCTCTCCAAAATTTGATCTAAAATTGGATGAATACTGGGATGTTGACGGTAATAACCGCTAAATCCATAATCCATTTAAAATCCCTCCTGCCATATTTTATACTGGTCATTTGTCCATAGTTACAGTGGGCAGCTTGGCAAGCACAAACAAGATTGTGTGTAATTGTACTTATGCAGCGGGTGTATTTCTTGAAAAAGGGATGCCCCTGTTTTTTATCAATATGCACTTTTTGAAGCCCAAGTCATACACTATGAAAAAGAATTTTCTCTATGTAATCCCATAAAAGAGGAGTGTAGTTATGGAAAAACGAACCATTAGTCAAATGGGTGGGAATGTCCCTCAACCTATCAGAAGTGATGGGGCTGGAGGGATTGATTCCGGCCCGCGTAATATTATGCGTGATCTTCAAAATCCGAATATGCTAGTCCCGCCTATTACGGATGCAGGCTTGCTCCCAAACTTGAAATTCTCATTCTCAGATACTTCAATGAAATTAGATCACGGAGGATGGTCCCGTGAGATCACGGTGAGGGAACTTCCTATAGCCACCACCCTTGCAGGAGTAAATATGAGTTTAACTGCCGGCGGGGTACGTGAACTCCATTGGCATAAACAAGCAGAATGGTCTTATATGCTGCTAGGACGGGCACGTATAACTTCGGTTGACCAACAAGGACGAAATTTTATTGCCGACATCGGACCGGGAGATATTTGGTACTTTCCCCCAGGTATTCCACATTCGATCCAAGGGCTGGAACATTGTGAATTTCTGCTCGTCTTCGATGACGGGAACTTTTCCGATCTTTCCACCTTATCCATCTCCGATTGGTTTGCACATACTCCCAAAGATGTTTTGTCTGCAAATTTCGGAGTACCAGAGAGTGCTTTTAACTCAATCCCTTCTGAACAGGTATATATTTATCAGGGAGAGGTACCAGGTTCACTAGAAAGTCAGGAAGTCCAGTCACCCTACGGAGATGTTCCTTTAACCTTCAAGCACGAGCTATTGAAACAAACACCAATGAAAACGCCTGGTGGTAGTGTACGAATTGTGGACTCTTCAAACTTTCCAATTTCGAAAACAGTAGCAGCAGCACTCGTTGAGATTGAACCGGGTGCAATGAGAGAACTTCATTGGCATCCCAATAACGACGAATGGCAGTATTACCTTACCGGACAAGGGCGAATGACTGTATTTACTGGGAATGGTACAGCTCGTACATTTGACTATAGAGCTGGTGATGTCGGATATGTACCCTTTGCTACTGGACACTATATTCAAAACACCGGTACTGAAACATTATGGTTTTTAGAAATGTTCAAAAGCAATCGCTTTGAAGACGTGTCATTAAATCAATGGATGGCACTGACTCCTAAAGATTTAGTTATGAGCAACTTAAATGTTAGAACAGAATTGATTGATTCTCTACGGAAGGAGAAATGGCCTGTTGTGAAATATTCCGGGTAATCCTACTACCCAAAAAACAAGTAGATAAGAGGAGATTTGCTCATCCATAAAGTTGTGGAGGTGTTTACTATGTAGAGTGAATTATTATTCAACTATTGGGTGCAAGAGTTGAGGTTTAAGGCTGTCTTTTAGGCAGTTTTTTTCTTTGTCACTGTCTCAAATAAAAGTGAGCTGGAACCCAATTTATAGTGATAATATATTATGATTTGGAAGAAAATAGTCTTAGGAAAGGAGGGATTGCGAATGTCTTTGAAAAAGTGGTTAACTGGACTAGTCGTTTTGCTTGCGATGATTGTGGTTGGGACAACTCCAGGCTCACTAAGTGTATTTGCCGAATCCGGTGTCGCAACACAGCCTATTGAAACAGTGAAAGCGATTGAGGTCGAGTTGAATGATGATTATTTTAATCCGAAAGAGATCACCATTCCAAATGGAAGAACGACAACGTTGATAGTAAAAAACAAAGGTAGGAAAAAGCACACCTTCACTGTGGAAAATCTCGGAATTGACGCCGAAGTCCAGATGGGTAAAGAAAAAACCATTACCGTGAAACCGACAAAGCCCGGTACATATGATCTAATATGTCGGTACCATTTACAGGAAGGAATGGCTGGAAAAATAATAGTCAAATAATGATTAGTATAATAAATCACATAATTAGTCCTTCTGCTTTAAGCAGTAAGGGCTTTTTACAATCATAATAAATTATGTATGTTATTTTGTCCTAAGGTCACATAGAACGGAACTATTCGGAAAAAATGTATATGATATGGTTTTTATTAGAAGAGGTGACAGGATGAATCCTTATGTTGAGGTCAGGGGTGTTTCTAAGATTTTTGGTACGAATCCAAAAGCAGCGATTGATTTATTAAAGCAGGGGAAAACGAAGAAGGAAATTTTGAAGGCTACCGGACAGACCGTTGGGGTCAAGAATGTTTCTTTTGAAATTTACCCTGGTGAAATATTTGTCATTATGGGTTTATCCGGAAGCGGGAAATCCACATTGATTCGAATGTTTAATCGCCTAATTAAGCCAACAATTGGAGAAATTCTAATTGAAAATGAAGATATTGTGAAGATGAATGATGCGCGGCTAAGGGAAGTCAGGCAGAAAAAAATCAGCATGGTGTTTCAGAACTTTGCGCTGTTTCCTCATAAAACGATCTTAGAAAATACGGAATATGGTCTGGAAATCCAGAAAGTACCCGCTGAAAAGCGCCGGGAAAAAGCATTTAGTGCACTGGAGGTTGTCGGATTAAAAGGGTACGAAAACCAGCTTCCCAAACAATTGAGCGGGGGTATGCAGCAGCGGGTGGGGCTGGCTAGGGCGCTCGCCAGTAACACAGATGTGATCTTGATGGATGAAGCTTTCAGTGCACTTGATCCATTAATTCGAAAAGATATGCAGGATGAATTGCTGGAGATCCAAGAAAAATACAAGAAAACGATCATTTTTATTACTCATGATTTGGATGAGGCACTGAGAATCGGCGATCGGATTGCATTGATGAGGGACGGAAGTATCATTCAACTGGGAACACCAGAACAAATTTTGATGAATCCTGCCAATGAATTTGTCGAGAAATTTGTGGAGGATGTGGATTTATCAAAAATATTAACAGCAACACATGTGATGAAACCGGCAGAAAGAATCGCTGTTGATCGCGGGCCGCGGGTTGCATTGGAAATCATGCGGAAGCAGGGATATTCAAGTATATTCGTCGTTGATCGTAATCGAAAGCTGTTGGGTGCGATTACCGCTGAAGAGGCACGACAGGCCATTGATCAGAATCAATCGATTGCAGAAGTCATGTCAACAGATATTCCAACCGTTTCCGGAGATACTGTACTTGCTGATTTGATGGACGTGATTGCCACATCGAGTCTGCCTATCTCCGTTATCGATGAAGAACACCACCTAAAAGGTGTCGTCATTCGTGGTGCGGTTATTGGGGCATTGGCAGGAAATAAAGATTCCTTGAACGATTTGGAGAGTGAATGAGATGAATGTGCCGAAAATCCCTTTAGGTGATTGGATAGACGTTCTGGTCAAATGGGTCACCGTTGCCTTTGCCGGATTTTTTACCTTTTTAACTACCGTCATCGAGTCTCTGTTAAATATTATTGTGGATGTATTAAGTGCCGGCCCGTCCATCATCTTGATAATCGTTTTAACGCTTTTGGTTGCCTATACCAGCAGGTGGCCATTAGGAATTTTTACCCTCATCAGTTTACTTTTGGTTGATAATCTTGGCTATTGGGATTCAAGTATTCAAACGATTGCCATTGTTTTATTATCAGGCTTACTCACCATCATCATTGGGATCCCTGTTGGAATCTGGTGTGCCCAAAGAAAAACGGTGCATAGAATTGTGACGCCGATTTTAGACTTTATGCAGACCATGCCCGCCTTTGTTTATTTAATTCCTTCTATTTTATTTTTTGGCATTGGGGTAGTACCTGGAATTATTGCCTCATTTATTTTTGCCATTGCACCTACGATTCGGATGACCAATCTAGGCATTAAGGAGGTCCCTAAAGATTTAATAGAGGCAGCTGACGCCTTCGGTTCCAGTAACAGTCAAAAATTATTCAAGGTTCAATTGCCTATAGCCACGCCAACCATTATGGCAGGGGTAAACCAAAGTATTATGCTTGCTCTATCAATGGTGGTGACAGCATCATTAGTGGGTGCACCGGGACTAGGGGCAGATGTTTACCGTGCTGTCAGTCAAATAGACGTAGGCCGTGGTTTTGAGGCTGGATTATCGATTGTGTTCATCGCTGTTATTCTCGACCGAATTTCGCAAAACCTTCGAAAACCGGCATATGAAAATATCGTGAATAAAAAAATAGTCTTTTCCATTGTAGCTCTTCTAATCATCGTGACGGCTGTTGTGACAGGCATTACAAAAGAAACAGCTAAGGATAAGGATGGTAATAGAATTGGGGCTCAAGTTGATTATCAAATTATTGGAATTGAGCCTGGTGCAGGAATCATGTCACAGACGAATAAAGCCATAAAAGACTATCAGTTGAAAAATTGGCAGCTGCAGGAAGGTTCATCCGCAGCGATGGCGGCAGAATTGGACAAGGCTTATCAGAATAAGAAACCAATTATTGTTACCGGGTGGGCACCTCATTGGATGTTTTCTACTTACGATTTGAAATTTCTCAAAGACCCTAAGGAATCATATGGAGCGGTGGAAGATATTCATACAATCGTAAGAAAAGGTTTGGAACAGGATGCGCCAGGCGCCTACACTATCCTCAATCAATTTACCTGGAAACCTGCGGATATGGAAAAAGTGATGCTGGACATTAAAGAGGGAACAGACCCAGCTGAAGCAGCTGAAAATTGGATCAAGGCGAACGGGGAAAAAGTGGGGCAATGGACAAATGGTGCACAGGCAGGGAAAGGGGAAAGCGTGAATCTTGTCTATGTTGCTTGGGATACTGAAATTGCTAGTACAAATGTCATTGGAAAGGTACTTGAGCAGAATGGCTATAAGGTAAAATTGAGCCAAGTTGAGGTTGGACCAATGTTTGCTGGTGTGGCAAATGGCAGTGTGGACGGAATGGTGGCTGCTTGGCTTCCTAGTACTCATAAAGAATTTTATCAACAATATAAAAACGATATTGTTGATCTTGGACCCAATCTTCATGGAACAAAGAATGGACTGGTAGTACCGGAGTATATGGATATAAATTCAATTGAAGATTTGAAGTAGAAAAAGGGATGTCACTTTTGGAGAAGAAGCTTCGCTTTTGTGGAAGAAGATAACAGTCACAACCTAATGAAAAGACCAAGTCGTATAGATTTGGTCTTTAGTATGTGTTAAAAGTTTATTTACTTGTTTCTTTCCGAACAATGGGGGCAACTTCCGTGGCTAAGAGCTTAATATTCTCAGCCACCTTATTAAACGGTAAACCACCGATATCCATCTGCGCCATGAAACGTTGGTGTCCAAAGAGTTCGTGCTGCCGAAGGATTTTTTCGACGATTTGCTGGGGGCTGCCGACGAACAAGGCTGTTTCTGATGCTGCTATTTTTTCATAATCTGCTCGAGACATGCTAAAGCCTAACCCATGCTGCTGGTTTAGGTATGACCAATAATTTGAATAATATGGATAGAATTCATCTTTTGCTTGCTGGGTGGTCTTTGCAATAAAGCTGTGACCGGTTATCCCGACTTTGAGATTTTCCAATGCATGCCCAGCCTCGGTGCCCGTTATTCGGTATAAATCAACCAATGGCTTGAATTGAATAGGATCACCGCCGAGGATAGCTAGCGCCATCCCTACACCCAACTTGCCGGCCCGAGCTGCACTATCAGGTGATCTCCCCACTGCAATCCATATCGGTAACTGTTTTTGTAATGGTCGTGGGGCGACTTCCGCATTTCTTAAAGAGGAGCGGTATTGACCATCCCATGTTATTTTTTCGTTTTCGTTAAGCTTTAAAAATAAGCTCATATGTTCCGAAAATAAGGCGTCACAATTATTTTTGTCATAACCGAAAAGCGGGAAGGATTCCATGAACGCTCCTCGGCCTGCGATGATTTCAGCCCGACCATCCGAGATTAAATCTAATGTAGCGAAGTCTTCGAATAAGCGAACAGGATCAACCGTGCATAACACGGTGGTTGCACTTGTTAATTTGATTCGTTTGGTTGCCTGGGCAATAGCGGCTAACACAACAGGTGGTGCAGAAGTGGCATAGTCTAAGCGATGATGTTCTCCTACTCCGAACACATCCAGTCCCATTTCGTCAGCAAGTTTAGCTGCTTCGATGATTTCCTTCGTTCGTTGTCCTGCACTAATAGTTTTGCCAGTATGGGGATCTGGGCCGAGATCACCAAGTGTATAAAGACCAATTTCTAGTCCGGAATGTTTTTGTTGCATACAGAATGGTCCCTCCAATTTTAGATGTAAATAGTGATGAAATATTTTATTAAAACTCTAGGTAAATGTGATTCAATATGGGATTGTTGGGAACGAAGAGGCGATTTTTTTCCGTACTGGAGATTTAGTTGCTGTAGTAAATGGCATGTGGTGAGTAATTAAACTAAAGAATATACGTTCTTATTCTGACAAGGGTATAATCTACTTTTTGATACTTTGATTTTGAAAGGAATGTCCTAGAACAATTGACAAGGTCCCATACATAAACTATGGTATCAATTCTTAAGGGTGTTCAACATGAGAAACATAACGCAAACACTAATTCAACCTATAATCGGGCATGCATGGACCGGAAAACATGTTGTCTTGCTTCACTGTACAAACGATAATCAGTTCATCAGTCTTTATAAAAGTTACCAGGCTCCGATTGAGCCGCCCCGTCACAATTGTGCGGAAACTTTATCGCAATTACTAAGTATTGGATATCGCATAATGGCCATTACACCAATCTCATTAAATCAAATTCAATACTTTTTGGTACTTTGATTGTAAGCTACCGAGTTAAAAGCCCTTGAAAAAACGAAGAAGTAACCATAAGAAAATATGAAAATACAACTGCACTCTAATAGCAGAGCAAGGGGACGGTTCTTGTGGCTGATAATAACCATTCTAAAAGCCATCGGAACCGTCCCTGTGGTATTTAATTCATTTCTAATTGTAAAAATAGGTATTCAAACTAGTCCGCACAACCAAAAGTTCACATAGACTAATGATGTACCAAGACAAATTCATATGGAGGTCATTTAATGATGAAAAGAAATATTGGATATGGTGGTTTTCCATCAAATATGCCACCAAATATGCCACCAAATATAATGCCTACTCAGTTTGCTCCTATACAATCGATGCCAGCCCAATACTGCCCACCACCACCATGTCCGCCAACATACTGTCCGCCACAAGTGTTTCCAACACAGTATGACCCGGGACTAGTTGACCCTGCACAACAATATGTAAAAACAAACTTATTTAATAATGTAGTCTCTCATGTCCATCCTTCTCATACGACAACAGTAAACAAGTTTCATGTTAATCATCAACATCATTTTCCCCACACAGAATCATGTGTAAATGAATGCTGTGAAACACATACGATGTGCGGTGTACCACATAATCCTTGTTGTCCGACTGGACCATTTGGATTCTAGTTTCTTCAAACTCCCCACCATTTGGTGGGGAATTTTTTTTAACAACTACAAATCCAATTTTATACATAATAAAAGGAGGGTAAGGGTATGGAAATTAATAGTTGCTTTGATTACTGGTGGTTTCTCTGGGAGAAGTTCACTTGATCTTTACTTCCCTGGTGGACTCTGGAGTTTCTGAATAAGCCTTCAATAACCCGTTTGACATGATTTCTTCTATTTTAACTTCCTTAAAAGGTAAATAAACCGATACCTCTTTAGAGAGCGGAGAAACTGAAAGCAAAACTGTTTCTAGGTCCATCCAGTGAGCGTGGATGGGCTGGTGATCGGCGAAAGGAAATACTTCTGGAAATCCGTTTCGGAAAAAGGGGTGCTCATTTACTTTTTCAACCCCGGGTTCATTCAGGCAAATATAGAGGGAGAGGTTATCACAAAACTTTAGGATTTTAAGGTGATCCATGACTAGGGTTTCCATTTTCTTGTTTCCCTGTATTCCTAACTCCTTAAAAAGGCGCCGGAGTCTGTTTCTTTCATCCGCCACAAATTGCTTGGCAGCGAAATGACCGTCATTCTGGAGGAAGGATATATAATGCAGACTGCAAAGAAGACTTGCATACTTACTTTTTATTTCAACTTCATCAATTCCTTTTGTATAAAAAGCTAACTTGGATTCTATTGGGTAATCGGTAAAAGAGTAAGGTTTGTCTTGTCCCGTATTCCATAACGGGTCTGAGTCAGCTTCAATCCAGCCGCGATCGTGTTCACGGATTGCTACCACCACTTCATCTTTCCAATCTATTCCAAAAAAATAGTCATTTTTCCATTGCTGTGAAATGATGCCTGATATTTTGGCGTGATCATGCTGTTTTATCATAATAAAACTGTCTTCCCACTTACGTATTATCATCCTCAGCAACTCCATATCTTTATATTAATAAATAGCTACAGATATCATGACAATCAGGAGGTAACACCCAAAAATAAATCCTATAGAAAAACTCACCGATTGTCGTGCTAAAGTCGAAGACAGAGGGAAAGAATCGCACATATTTACATATCCAATATATGCGATTCATTTATTTTTCTGTACCAAAATGTTATCACTATAAGTTGGTATATCAAACTGAACCTTTACTGACCTAATGTTTCTCTTACTTGATTAGCTTGCAGTCTTTGTTTTTTTGCTTTCCGAAAATGGAATAATTCATAGAATGTTGGGATGATTTTTGCGGCCAGGATATCCTCACTAAAAACACGAGAACCGTCCTTGTGGGATGGAATAACGCTACCAGCGTAAAATATATATTTGGAAAATTTGGCCTATTCCAATTATTAGTAACTTGGGGTATAGTTTGAAACTGTAAGCTGCGGAGATTATCAAAAATTTTATTTTAATATTGCTGGAATGAAAAAATTGGGCATCGGAGTGGTGCAATATGATGACTCATGTTGGAAAATTTAGAGTGAGTTTACGGAAGAAACTCGAGTCAATCTTTCACATTTGGAATGAATGGATTAAGGCACATCCAATCATTTTACGGGTCTACACAATTTTTTCTTGGATATCGCTATTTGCCTTTGTACTTAGCATAATTTTTATGGAAGACTCCCGAAAAATGTTCGTCCAGTTTTTGTGGTCATTTTACCTCATTTTGCAATTTTGGTTACTCTGCCGCAGTAAAACTTTATCTTGGAAGAAGTACACCTATTTCTTTATGGCGGGGGCATGGTTAATCGTACCGTTGAATTCTTTTATTGTCCGTTCCATTACGGCTATTTTCGGTGGGATGGAACAAGATGTATGGAGTCAAGCATTTTTAACCCCAATTGCTGAAGAAGTGTTAAAACTAATCCCTCTTGGAGTTTATCTATTTATTTCACGACATGCTTCTACATTGAGTTTAAGTGATTATGCCCTTATGGGTGCGGCAACGGGGGCAGGTTTTCAATTTTTGGAGGAAACCACTCGTCGATTGGTTTCTAGAGGTATTTTTGATTATAATGTTACACTATTTGGAGGGAAAGTAATTCATTGGGACTTTTTTACACTATTTCCAGGGTACTTTGAGGAGAGCTTTATTCCTGACAAAATGACTGCTGGACATCCGTTGCTTTCCGCTATAGTAGCGTTAGGAATCGGGCTAGCAGTGAAGTCTAAGAGTAAATTTAAGCGATCTACTTATATTTTTCCTGTTATCCTATTGGTTTGGGCCATTTTTGATCACGCAATATGGAATGCTCGTTACCAAGCTCCGGGTTGGTTAACCGGAATTCATGATTTATTAGGAAGCGGATATGCCGCAAAGCCGTTATTTTTAATCATGCTAGGAGCAGCGTTAATCATCGATTATTGGGAATTGAACCGAGTAAGAGAGAAGATTCCCATGCTGGATGGGGAAAACATTATCAATCCTGTTTCTGAATTGTGGAATCTATTCAAATGTATTTTTGAGGAAAGACAGCGTTTTGGATACTTGCTGCAATTTTATCGAGAAAGGAGAGAACTAGGTTTTACATTATTACACGGTAAAACAGAAGCTAGGGAACTGTTATCCGACTTAGAAGCAAATGTAAAGAAGTACTACAAAGCTTTAATCGTCGTCTTTGTAACATTATTCACCGCTATGCTTCTTTCTAGCTGGGGAGTTACAGCCAGTGGTCAAGAGGCTTGCTTTGCTTGTTTATTTGATAGTCTGCAAAACTGGTGGAATGGTTTGTCCGCTTTGGAAAAAAGTTTGCTTGTACTTGGAGCATTTGCTTTAACGTTCCCGTTATTAGGATTCTGGTCGGCTATAGGTGCCGTATCGACTGGAATCGGAATTGCAGAAGGTGGCAGTCAGATTGCAGATAATATCCGCAATCCTAAAAAATTACTTACGCCAGAAACAGCTCTTTTACTGGGAATTGATGTACTTTTAAGTCGAATTCCTTTTGGGAAAGCCCTTGTAAAACTAGGCGACTCGGTTTCACCGAAAATAAAACCTTATATAAAAAAAATCTTGGAATCGTTCACTAGAAAGAAAAGAAATTTTAAACCAGGATATGATAAACATTTAGTGGAAGTACAAGACATTGTGAGGAAAAAAGGTAGGGGTGTAGTTGGAGGACATAATCTCAATAATTTCGAAAAGGCATTTAAAGAGAGAGGCTGGGATTTAAAAGAATGTATTATTTCAAAAAGAAAACACCCATCCATTGAGGGAGTGTATGAAATAGAATATCGCCTACCTAAACAAGACAAGGCAGGAAACATAATACCTGGTGAGTTTAAGAAGGTTACCCATCCAAAAACAGTTTATGATCCTAATATAATATCAGACAAACAGATACTAAAATGGGGAGAAGAAGCTTTGAAAAAAGGTAAAGTTGTTGGGAGAAATATATCAGGAGTTTCCTCTAACGGACTCAAATTTCAAGGCTTTGTTGATGATTCAGGAAAAATAACAAATTTCTTCCCTACACTGGATTAATTATTAAGGAGCTGGAAGCATCGTGGAAGATAAAAAGAGAAATTTAATTAGATACTTCTATCATCATATGGGAGATGGTAAATTTTTAAGAATCTTAAGAAGTTACGCGAACGGTGAAGGTTATGGTACCGAATATGCGAGGTTTGTGTTTGCTGATTATTATGAAGAATGGGAAGAAGATTATTTTGGTAAAGAAGGAATAGCCTATTACATTGATCGTCCTGCAGTAGAGGAAGACGAAGAAGTTATTTTAGATTATCCGACCTTCTATAGATATTTAAAAGAAGATTGTATTCGTTATCTTGAAAATTTTCCCCAAGATAAATCAGAAGTAGAAGCACAAATAAAAAGGATTAAAGAAAGATTTAATATACAAGAACCTTGATTAGCTTATATGCCTTTCGATTGGCGAGCTAAAGTCGAAGACATAGGGAAAGAATCGCATATATTTACATTTCCCATATATGCGATTTTATTTATTTTTCTATACTAAAAAGTTATCTCTATAAGTTGGTATATCAAACTGAACCTTTACTGACCTAATGTTCCAGTTACTTGGTTAGCTTGCAGCCTTTGTTTTTTCGCTTTCCGGAAATGGAATAATTCATAGAATGTTGGGATAATAATCAGTGTCAAAAGGGTAGACACGATGAGTCCAAAAATGACGACCACAGCGAGTCCCTTTGAAACAAGATTTAAACTCATCGCCGATTCATGTGTAACTAGAAGCGGCAACATGGCAAAGACAGTGGCAAGTGCTGTCATAAGAATCGGACGCAGTCGTACGGTTCCTGCTTCCATAATCGCTTCCCGAATGGTCATTGTTTCTTCATTGTGACGGATTCGGTCAACCAGCACTATGGCATTGGTTACCACAATTCCAACGAGCATCAGCATTCCGATACCAGAAGAAATATTGATGCTTGAGTTGGTCATCACGAGTCCTAATAACGAACCGATCGCTGCAAGCGGCAATGTAATCAAGATCGCAATGCTTGCCCGGAACGACTTTAATGTCACGAGCAAAATCATAAACACGATTCCAATTGATAACATAGACAGTTTAGCGAGTTCCCCTAATTGATCGGAAGACTGCATGGAAGAACCGGTAAGTTCTGCACTTGTTCCATTGGAAAATGTTTCATCTTTGTTCCAAGTTAGGAGCTGCTGCTGAATTTTTCCGGCAACGTCTACCATTTTGTCCGGATTCACTTGAGCCGTTACTTGTAGATAATGATGGCCGTCTTTTGTAAAGATAGTCCCCAGCTCATTACTTTCTTCAACATTCGCAATGCTTGATAAAGCAACAGGCCCATCTGGCGTCATCAGCTGCAGATTTTTTACATCGTCCACCGTTTGAATCTCTTTTAGTGCTCCTAATTGTACGGCGGTGCTCCGTCCATCAATCTTAATGTTTCCAATCACTGCAGGCTTTATCATAGCATAAATAGATTGAGCGACTTCCTGTGCATTTGATAACTTGGAATCCACCTGAATGCTAATGGTTGGTTTTGTATTTTGATCGTTGCTTTCTACTTTTTCAACACCATCTATGCTGTTTATTTCTTTCTTCACCATATCAGCTGCTTTTTTGATGTCGTCGTCGTTCTTTCCGATGACATCAATGGAAACAGTAGTCGCATTGGTTCCGAGCAAGCCTGCTGTTTCAGCCGTCAGCTCCGCATTTGGAAACTGGTCTTTTGTTTTTCGGATGTCTTTTGCAAAATTGGCAGAATCGATCCCTTCTTTAGGAAAAATCATAAATCGAACTACGTTTGCCTCTTGCAGGTTGCCATATTGTGCAGCATCCTCATTGACACCTGCCACTGTAATATGGGTTTTTACCCCTTCTTTTTCTGAAAGAATGCTCTCCATTTTTGCAACACCGTCTTTTATTTCGCTAAATGGAGTTCCGTTATCATAGCGAAGGCCGATTGCTATGTAGGCGGAATCTTTCTGATCGACTGAACCTTTAGGCATAGTCATGAATAAACCGACGGACCCGGCTACAACGAGAATCGCAATCGTGATTGGAAGCCATTTATGATTAAGTGACCATTTCAACAATGAAGGGTAGAAGGATTTCGTCTTGTGTTCCTTCATCTTCACCTTTTTCATCATCCGGGCGCTGAGTGCTGGGACCACTGTCAGTGAAACTAGCAGTGAAGATAGTAATGAACAAGTGATCGTAATCGCAAACGGAGCAACTAGATCTCTTAATCCTCCCGAAACAATCAGCATTGGCAGGAATACTGCTACTGTTGTGAGAGTGGATGACGTGATAGCTGATCCCACTTCTTTAACTGATTCTATAAGAAAGGCAGGGGTTAATTCATTATTTTGCTTTCTTCGGTAAATATTCTCCACTACGACAATGCTGTCATCTACTAGCCGTCCGACAGATACTGCAATTCCTCCAAGCGTGAGGATGTTTAAGGTAACGCCAAAGAAGGAAAGTAGAATCATCGTCATGCATAAGGACAATGGTATGCTGATAATCGTGATCAGGGTCATTCGGAAACTGCGAAGGAATAACCAGATAATTAGGGTGGCAAATAATGCCCCGGTCAATACTTCTCTTGTCATCGAATTGATGGAATCAAGAACGGTATCTCCTAAATTCATCACGATTGTTGCTTGAAGGGTTCCCTTGTAATCCTTATTGATTTTTTTTACTGCGTCTTCCACCTGATTTCCAAGTGTTACGGCATTGGAGGTGGAATCCTTCTGAATAACAACGTCGATAAAGCTCTTTCCATTCAGATGGATGATGCTTTCGGTATCTTCTTGCAAGGTAATAGCAGCTACATCCTGTAGTTTTGTCTTATTGTCTAACTGGATGTTTTTAAGTTCATCGAGCGTTTCTAATTTTCCTGTTACGATAATGCTTGTTGCTTCGTTGTTCATCGTTTGTTCGCCCACTGCAACGGAAGCCGTTTTCCCTTGAAGGAGCGTATATAGCTTTTCAAGCGGGAAATTTGCTGCCGCTAATTTAGCAGGATCAACTTTAATCATCACTTGTTGATTATTTCCGCCATTGGTGATGACATTGCCGACACCTTTTAAGTCTTTGAACATCGGCATAATCTCGTTTTCTACGATATTTAGTTCTTGATTGCCAATTTCCTTATCAAAGGTGAGACCTAATTCAACAATCGGAATTTCAGATGTGTTGAGGTTGATAACATATGGTTTCATGACCCCATTGGGGAGATTGACCATTGAAATTCTTTCTTCAATTTGCTGTTTAGCTTCTTTTACATCAATTTTTGTTTCAAATGTGACTGTCAACTGGCTAAAGTTATTTCCTGTTTGTGCAACGACACTTTGTTTTCCTCTAACGCCGTTCAATGCCTTTTCAATTGGCTGTGTAACTTGTTCATCCATGCTTACGGCATCCATACCGTTTCCAACAGTTGAAATGGTTATGTATGGCTGGTCGGCAGATGGCATCAGTTCCATTGGAATCGTGGTGTAACTAAATATGCCAAAAATCATCGAGGCCATTACAGCGAAAACCAATGCCGCTTTGTTCCGCAATGCCCATTTGGTAAACCAAGTCATAAAAGTTCCCCCTAGTTCTCAAGTTATCAAAACAGGTAAATTATACCTCTTCTAGGGAATATTTACCAGTAGTTTTTTCTTAATTTTACAAAAAATTAATATATCCCGTTTTTGCGCCAACTTTGTTTTTGGAGCCGGTTATAAGCCAGCAATGCCAAAAGCAGATGTAGAATTCGCGCAAGATGGGCTTGAAAGAGTAGCATTAAAGGCACAGATAAAAAGAAGAAATAACCATGGATTGGTCCGCTCAATTTTAAACAAGGTTTTCAAAGCTTACTGTAGAATTTATAAAGGTATAAAGATAACGGCACTATAAACCATGTATAAATATTAAACAATTGTACGAAAAATTGACATGTATAAAATGAACACAAATCTTAATACAGCATGGAATGTGTTGTTGTTTTTGGCACAATAGTTGCATGAAAAGTAGTTAAGCAATTGTAAATCTAAAAGGTAAGAAAAAATTAATCAATGAAACTATAAAAAAATGGAAGTACGAGGAGGAACGATGATGGAGTTTTCTGAAGAGCTTAGTATTTTACGAAAGACAATTGCAACCTTTGTCCAAAAGGAAATTGCACCAATAGCAGAAGAAATGGACAGAACCGATGAATTTCCAAATTGGATTTGGAAGAAGCTTGGGGAACTGGGGGTCCTTGGGATTACTATACCTGAGGAATATGGAGGTACTGGTCTTGGACCAGTAGAGCAAGCAATGGTTACGGAAGAAATTGCAAAATATAGTGCGGCAATAGCAGTTTCTTACGCAGCCCATTCTAATCTATGTACTCACAATCTTTACCATAATGGAAATGAAACACAAAGAGAAAAATACTTACCTGGCCTTTGCAGTGGGGAAATAATTGGTGCGCTAGGATTAACAGAACCCGGGTCAGGGTCGGATGCTGTAGGAATGGGGACGACTGCCCGGCTAGAAGGGGATTATTATATCCTTAATGGAAGTAAAACGTTTATCACAAATGGCCCAATTGCGGACGTACTGATTGTTTATGCCAAAACGGATAAGGAAAAGGGTGCTCACGGAATCACTGCCTTTATCGTCGAAAAGGGATTCCCTGGATTTTCAGTATCAAAACGATTGGAGAAAATGGGAAATCGCGGGTCTGTAACAGGTGAATTGATTTTTGATGAATGCAAGGTTCCAGTTGAAAATGTCTTAGGAGAGGTAAATAAAGGAATAAAAGTCATGATGGGCGGATTAGACATTGAAAGAGTTGTTGTATCAGCTTTATCATTGGGCATTGGAGAAGGAGCATTTCGTGAGGCGGTTAAATATTCGAAGGAAAGAACTCAATTTGGAAAAGAAATTGCAAACTTCCAGTTAATTCAGGCAAAAATTGCTGATATGTATACAAATTTACAGGCATCCAGACTTTTAACCTATGATGCTGCTAAAGAGGCTGCAGAAGGAAAGAAAGTAACCTTAAAAGCAGCATCTGCTATTCTTTTTACAGCGGAAACGGCAACGAAGGTGGCGTTAGAAGCGGTTCAAATTCATGGCGGATATGGTTATATGCTAGATTATCCTGTTAATCGTTATTTGCGAGATGCGAAACTATATGAAATAGGTGCAGGAACCTCTGAAGTAAGGCGATTGATTATTGCTCGTGAATTATTAGGAGTGAAAACTTTTTAAATTAAGTATGAACAGTTCCTAAGGATGACAAGGAGGATTTGAATGTCGCTAGAGTATAATTTGGTTCACAGGATAAATATGGGAGATATATTGAAAAGGAGTGCGAAAAGATTCCCGAATAAATTTGCTTTAGTAGAAGGAGAAAGAAGAATTACCTACGAAGAACTGAACAAAATGGTAAACAAAGTGGCACAAGGCTTTCAGGCTATTGGGTTGGTAAAAGGCGATAGACTTGCCATCCTATCAAGTAATTCAATAGAATTTGTCCTTACGTATTTTGCATGTGCAAAAGCTGGAATTACCATTGTTCCTATCAATACAGGATTGCTCCCAAATGAAATCGAATATATTCTTCAAGATTCTCATTCAAAAGCGGTAGTTGTGGAATGTCAATTCCTTGAACACATACAATCGAGCAGGGATATGATCACACTTAAAGATGTAATTGTGATAGGCGGACTTTCCGACTTAAATGAGAGTAATAATAACCAAAGATTCCATGAATGGAACTCAATCTGGAGAAATCAAGATGGTACGGAGGTTCTTTGCCATGTAGACGATCGAGATTTAATGCAGTGTCTTTATACGAGTGGAACTACTTCTAATCCAAAAGGTGTTATGAGTAGTCACACTGCTGTTTATTTTAACACCTTGGGTACAGCTTTTGACTTGAAATTTTCAGACCAGGACGTCTCAATTGCTATGATGCCCTTATATCATGTGGCCCAGTTAAATGCCATCACAACTCCTGTTTTCTTGGCAGGAGGAACAACTATAATTATGAAAAAGTTTGAACCCGAAACATTGATGGCATTAATTGAAAAGGAAAAGGCCACACAAATTTTTGGTCTGCCCATGATGTATCGTGCCTTGCTTGAACACCCAAAAAGAATCGAATATGACCTGTCATCATTAAGGCTGTGTGTATATGCCATGGCTCCGATGCCAGATTACGAATTGAAAAGAGCACATGATGTATTTAAATGTGATTTTGCTCTCCTATTTGGCCAAACCGAAATGGCGCCTGTTGCAACAGTTTTTCGCCCGGAACATCAATTAGTCAAGCCGGGAGCGGCTGGAACGCCTGCTGTAAATGTTGAAGTAGCGGTAATGGATGAAAAAGGTAACATTTTGCCTGAAAAAGAGATAGGAGAAATTGTTTATCGGAGCCCGCAGACAATGGAAGGTTATTTAAATGATAAAGAAAAGACGGATGAAGCCTTTGCACATGGCTGGTTTCATAGCGGTGATTACGGATATTTTGATGACGATCAAATTCTCTGGTTTGTAGATAGGAAAAAAGATATGGTAAAAACAGGCGGGGTAAATGTATCGTCAATTGAAGTGGAAAAAGTAATTTTTCAACATCAAAATGTACAGAATGTTGCTGTTGTTGGGCTTCCGCATGAGCGTTGGACTGAAGCATTAACAGCATTTGTGATCTCGAAAGATAATGTAGAAATTTCCGAGGAAGAAATTGTGAACCTTTGTAAACGTCAATTAGGAGGGTTTAAGGTTCCGAAAAAAGTGGTTATTGTAAAAGAATTTCCGATGACCTCGTCTGGTAAAATACAAAAGCATATACTTCGAAACAATCATATAGATTTATACGAAAATGAAAAATTAATTAAATAGTTAAAAGGGAGACTAGTGATTCCTAGTCTCCTTTTTAGCTATGAAACAACAAGTTCATATCGATATTCAATTTTTTTAGTTTATTATACAAGGTAGTTCTACTGATACCAAGCTGTTCCGCTGCTTTTGAACGATTCCCCTGAACGGATTTCAATGTCTCAATAATAAGTGTCTTTTCTGACTCCTTTAGTGATCCATGTTCATTTGTATTGAAGGGAGATTCTTGGGGAATTGTGAAACTGGTTTTATTTGTTAGTTCATCATGTTTGTGGTTATTTATTGTTAATTCTACTGGTAAATGAATGGTATCGATCCAGCTTTTTACATCAAAATTCATGGCCCTTTCTAAAATGTTTTCTAATTGGCGGATATTGCCTGGCCAGAAATACTTCTTTAAAATGATAAACGCATCCGGACTGATACCGATTACCTGCTTATTTAATTTCATATTCAACTTGTTAATTAAATAATTGCACAGTAAAGGAACATCTTCCGCTCTTTCCCTTAATGGGGGAATGGGAATGGTGACAACATTGATTCGGTAATAAAAATCTTCTCGAAACTCCCCATCCTGGACCATCTGTAATAAGTCTTTATTTGTTGCTGCAATAATTCTTACATCCACAGTCCGAGTGCGATGATCACCGATTCTTTCAAAATTTCGTTCTTGAAGAACCCTTAGCAGCTTAGATTGCAGTGCCAAAGGCATGTCGCCAATTTCATCCAAAAAGAGTGTCCCCTTGTCAGCTAATTCAAACTTTCCAAGTTTCCCACCACGCCTAGCCCCAGTAAAGGCACCATCTACATAACCAAAGAATTCTGATTCTAACAATTCTGAAGGAATCGCTGCACAGTTTACTTTTACAAAATTCCCTTTTCTTCCGGACTCTTTATGTATGGCTTCTGCAAAGAGTTCCTTACCCGTACCGCTTTCTCCGGTTATAAGTACTGTAGAATTGTTCTTTGCTGATAAAAAAGCTTGGTGTTTGAGATTAGCCATTATTTTATTATTCGATTTAATTATGTCGAATGAAGAATTTTTCGTAAGTTTTTCATATTCACTTCGGTAAAAATTTAATTCATTTTCTAGTTTATCCATCCGGTAAAACATTTCTTTCCATTGATCAAGTTGGTTAGAGATGATTTTAATTATCATACCAACTTCTTTCCCTGAATGAACAATGTATTCTTTGGTTAATATACCTGTCTTGTTATTAATGGTGAATATTTCTTTTTTTACGTCTGGATTAGTAGCGAATCTTGTAAGTGCTGGTAGAACATCAGTAATATACTGATTGGTAATATTTCTTTCTTCTTTTTCAAAAAAATCTAAGAAAGCCTGATTGGTCAGGGTAATTCTCCCTTCTTTCTTTATTATTAGGATGGCATCATAAGATAGTGCAATTGCCTGTTGAAGTGTTTGTTGGAGATTCTTTGTAGTTTCGAGTTCCTGGGCAAATTCTTCTAATGTTGTAATATCTTTGATAATCGCAATGGCACCGCTAGTATGCTCTTTATACGTGATCGGGATAAAGGAACCGATTCCGATCACGGGACCTATTGACACTTTCTGCTGTTTGATGGATTTAACCTCTTCGAAAGATTCTACTAGATAAGGAGAAATCTCCGGAAAACACTCTTCAATATTTTTCCCAATAATCGCTTCCTTTTTCAATTGAATAACTTCTTCTGCGGCACTATTGAAGGCTACTATTTTTTTATTTACATCAATTGAAATGACAATCTCTTGAAGGTTTTCAATTAAACCTGATAATTGATTGACTAGGATACCAGTCTCATGTAAAAAACCCTGAATGATATCTGCCTTGCTAATTACACCGATTACCTTATTTTCCTTATTTATCACTATTCCATGGGCTACGTTATGTTCTAATAAAACATCTTTAACATATTTAAACGTTTCTTGGTCGCTAACAGTTAGTACATTCCGTTGGAGAATGGATTTGACGGATGAATGGATCTTATTTCCTTCTAATATCGAGCGATAAACAGAATATTTACTGACTATACCAATTGGGAAATCATTTTTATCGACAATACATGCAACATCAATGCGCTGTTGCAAAAAGCCTATAATCACATCTGAAATTTTGGCCGATTCAGTTAGTTTCAATGCCTCGGAATAATAATCTTTAATATTTAATTCCTTCATAATCTTGATGACCAAACTCCCCCTTACAACTGTAAAAAAATTGTACATCCTATTATTTATTATAACAAATTTTTAGAATCATACAATTATTCTGAAATCAAAATGAAATCCTATAGAATACTCATGGTGTTAAAAATCTTTACACTTGTTAATTAATGTGACAATCACAGCCAGTAAAGTTTACAGTACGGCCATATACATGATCTATTTTCTTTCTAATTGTCTTGGCATGATTATTGCACTAATAAGAAGTGTAGGCACATTTGATTGAATTATGATTGAATCCGGATTGGAGGGTTAGGATGAATATTAAAAAGATTTTAGTTGCGAATCGAGGAGAAATAGCAGATAGAATTATTCAAACCTGTAAACGGTTAGGAATTCAAACTGTAGCCGTCTATTCAGAAGCTGATGAGCAAATGCCTTATGTAAAAGCTGCAGATGAGGCGTTTTTAATCGGACCACCTCCAGCATTCCAAAGCTATTTGAAAGTAGATGAAATTCTTAATGCAGCTTTAACAGCTAAGGTGGACGCCATACATCCGGGCTATGGGTTTCTTTCTGAAAACAGTAATTTTGTCGATCGCTGTGAAAAGGAAGGAATTGTATTTATTGGTCCATCAAGTGAAGTCATTAAAATGATGGGCAGTAAGATTGAAGCGAGAAAAAGAATGAAGGAACTCGGCGTACCCGTTGTCCCAGGAAGTATAGATGCCATTGGATCGGTAGAAGAAGCCATTCAATTGGCAAACTACATCGGCTATCCCGTAATGTTAAAGGCCAGTGCAGGCGGTGGAGGTATCGGGATGGAGCTGGTTTATTCAGATATGGAACTGGAAAAGGCATTTACCTCAACCAAAAGCCGTTCAGAGAAATTTTTTGGAGATTCCGCTATTTTTATAGAAAAGTATATTGAAAATCCAAGACATATTGAAGTACAGATTGCAATTGATTCTTTTGGGAATGCGGTTCATTTATTTGAGAGGGAATGTTCGGTTCAGCGGCGACATCAAAAAGTAATGGAAGAAAGTCCTTCACCTAGCATTGACTCTAGCCAATGGGAGGAATTAAAACTAGCTGCGTTAAAGGGTGCTGCCGGGATTGGATATCACAATCTTGGAACAATGGAATTTATCTTTGACGACCAAGGGAATTTCTATTTCTTAGAGATGAATACAAGACTTCAGGTAGAACATCCGGTTACAGAAGAAATCACCGGGTTAGATCTTGTAGAATGGCAAATCGAAATTGCCAATCAGCGACCATTACCAAGCTTGCAAGAAAACATTCAAAGAAAAGGGCATGCAATGGAATGCCGTATTTATGCAGAAGATCCTGTACGTTTTTTCCCTTCACCTGGGAAAATCACGGAATTGGTTTGGCCTGACAATATAAGAATCGATACTGCGATTAGGAATGAAACCACTATTACACCTTTTTACGATCCAATGATTGCAAAAATAGTTGTAAAAGGAACGACTAGAGAGGAAAGTATTCAAAAAATGAAAACAGCCCTTCTGGAAACAAAGATTACAGGAATTAAAACAAATATTCCTTTATTGGTAGAGGTATTAGAGAATAAAGAATTTCAAAGTGGATTTTATTCAACTAATCTTGTAAATAAAATGCGTAACAATACTGTAAATAAATAAAAAAGGAGTGGATTAGGAATGAATATTCAATCAAATATGAGTGGAAGCTTATGGAAGTTATTAGTTAAAGTAGGTGACCAAGTGGATGCAGGACAGGAAGTAGCGATTTTAGAATCGATGAAAATGGAAATTCCTATTGTGTCAGAAGTATCAGGAGTGGTAGAAGCCGTGGTAAAAAATGAAGGTGATTTTGTTCAGGAAGATGAGGTAGTAGTAAAACTACAAGTCTAATAAAAAATTTGAAAGGAGAGGCTAATATGCAGTGTGTAAAGCTTGCAGAGATTGCATTTTCAAGATCTGGTGATAAAGGAAATATTTCTGATATTTCTCTTTTTGCCAAAAATCTTCAAATTTATGAGGTCTTAAAAAGTCTTGTTACGGCTAAAAAGGTCAAAGAACATTTTAGAGGAGTGTCAACAGGGGAAGTTGAACGTTATGAGGTCCCAAATGTGCTAGCGTTAAAATTTATACTACATGATGCACTTGGTGGTGGTGCTGCTTCTTCATTGCGAATGGATAACCTGGGGAAATCCTTAAGTGCGGCCCTGTTGAGAATGGAAGTAGAGGTGCCCGAAGAGATTTTGGGGGGCTGGAATGGTAGTCCACAGTGAAAATCACAAAAACATGATCATTGGAGGATATGATGAGTGAATTAGTTTGTTACCGAATAGAGAATAACATTGGTGTAATAGAAATGAATGACCCGGAAAGCAGGAACCCTTTATCACAGGAAATGTGTTATTCATTGATACATGCATTTAGGTCTGCTGAAGCAAATGAGGATGTTCATGTGATTGTATTAACTGGTGCAGGAAAAGCCTTTTGTGCTGGAGGAAATATAAAGGAGTTTGCGGCATATCAAGAAAAACGAGCCAGTCAGGTTCATAAAGAGGGAGAGGCTACAACCATATTATTTCAAACAATTACAAGCCTACGTAAGCCTGTGATTGGAGCCATTAACGGTCATGCTTTGGGCGGCGGGTTAGGTTTAGTTGCTGCCTGCCATTATACGATAGCATCCGAGAAGGCAAAAATAGGAACGACCGAAATCAAATTAGGATTGTTCCCATTAGTGATTCTTCCCGTCATCATTGAAGCGATTGGGAGTAAGAAAGCCTTGGAAATTAGTTTTGCCGGTGAGATTTTTACAGCCCAAAAAGGAAAGGAATATGGATTAGTTAACAAAGTAGTACCTGATGAAAATGTAATGCAGGAGGCATTGGAATTTGCCGGACAGTTAGCCTCTGCCAGTCCATTAGCTGTAAAAATCGGGATGGATTGCTTTGTTAGAACACGGGATATGGAATGGAATAATAAATTGGATTATGCGAACACGTTACGTGTCATTTCGTTCCTAAGTGATGATCTACAAGAAGGCGCCCAAGCTTTCTTAGAGAAAAGACAGCCCAATTGGAAAGGAAGATAACGGGAGCTGCATCTCTTTTAAAATGCGATTACCATGATTGGGAGGGAATTGAAATGTCGAAAAAAGTAAGAATTGGTGCGGGAATGGGATTCTATGGTGATTCCATTTTACCTGCCTTAGATATTGCCAAAAGAGGTAATGTTCAATATATCTGCTTTGATGACTTGGCAGAGTTAACTATGGCCATTTTGGAAAAAGATCGAAAAAGGGATATAACAAAAGGATATACAAAGGATATCACGCAAACTATGAGTTTACTCTTGCCGGAATGTTATCCAAAGGGGATTAAATTAATCACCAATGCTGGAGGTATTAACCCAGATGGGGCAGTAGAGGAAGTCAAAAAAATTGCGGAAAAGCTGGGCTACCATGATATCAAAATTGGCGTTGTCAAAGGGGATAATATTTACGATCGTTTACAAGAAGTAAGTCCATATTTTGTCCATAAAAATGAAGAAGAAACATGGAAACAATATGAGGATCGATTACTATTTGCGTCTGTTTATTTGGGATCAAAACCAATAGTTGAAGCATTAACGCAAGGAGCTGACGTGGTAATTACAGGCCGAACTACGGATTCAGCTCAATTTGCTGCACCGCTAATCTACGAGTTTAATTGGTCTTTTGAAGACTGGGATCGAGTCGCATCAGCTGTTCTTTTGGGGCATTTGATGGAATGTTCAGGACAGGTAACGGGCGGTAACCATACAGGTAAATGGTGGGAAGTAGACGATTTGGACGATATTGGGTACCCAATTGCAGAAGTGGATGAAGATGGTTCGTTCATTCTGACCAAAACCGAAGGCACAGGAGGAAAGGTTTCGGTTGAAACAGTAAAAGAGCAATTCCTATATGAAATCCATGATCCGCATAACTATATTACTCCCGATGTCATAGTAGATTTTACCACTACTGTATTCGAAGATGTCGGTCCAGACCAGGTTCGGGTATCCAATGTAAAAGGAAAGCCGGCACCGCCAACCTTAAAAGTGTTAATGGGGTATGAAAATGGCTGGGCAGGAGATGGAATGATGGGCTACTCTTGGCCGCACGCGTTAGAAAAGGCTAAAAAAGCGGAGGAAATTTTAAGGAAGCAAATAGATAGGTTGGGGATTAAAACCGAAGAAATCCATACCAGTTACATTGGCTATAATTCCTTGCATGGACCATTAGCACACGAGGTGGATACGGATTCTTTAAATGAAATCTATTTGTATTTTGCAATCCGAACAAATGAGAAAAGTGATGCAGCGAAACTAGGAAGATTGCTTCCGCCTTTAGCAGTCAATGGACCGCCATTTGGGGGTGGAGGTTTAGGTAAAGGGGGAAAACCACGGCAATTATTAGGAATGTTTTCCTGCTTAATTGATCGAAATATCATTGAAAGCAATGTAACCGTAGAGGTTGTAACGGCAAATAAGGAGGTAGTCTGATGACAAAAACACAAATCGAAACATTTAAACTAAGCAATCAAGAAAAGGAAGATAAAATTGAAGCGGAAAAGGAACGAATTAAAGAAGGCGGTGCGGAAAAGTATCGCAGCCGAGTTAAGGCACAGAACAAATTGTTAGTTCGTGAACGGCTCGCCCTCTTGCTTGATCCCGGATCCTTCCGGGAAGAGGGCTTATTAGCAGAGGCTCTAAAGCCCGATTTACCAGCAGATGCCATGGTTACCGGTATTGGCAAAATAAATGGTAAAAAAGTAGCTTTTTTAGCCGCAGACCCTACTGTTAAGGCTGGATCTTGGGGGGCAAAATCAGTAGAAAAAATGATTCGTATTCAAGAATTAGCTATGAAACTAAAAATCCCGATGATTTATATGCTCGATTCAGCTGGGGGGAGAATTACCGACCAAATTCAAATTTTCCCGGGGCGAAGGCATTCCGGTAAGATTTTCTATAATCAAGTGAAAATGTCGGGAATGGTGCCGCAGATTTGTATTAATTTTGGCCCTTCACCTGCAGGTTCGGCCTATATTCCAGCCTTTTCCGATTTAGTCATTATGGTTGATAAAAACGCGAGTGCTTATTTGGGTTCGACCAGAATGGTAGAAATGGTCATTGGTGAAAAAACTACCATGGAAGAAATGGGCGGCGCAAGAATGCACTGCTCATCGAGTGGGCTAGGCGATGTATTAGCCAAGGATGATGAGGATGCCATTAAATTGATAAAACAATATCTTTCCTACATGCCGCAGAATTATAAATTAACACCTGAACTGGCAGAAGCAGTTTCTCCCATGCAGGGCAGATCAATTAAAGAAATCATTCCAGAGGATATGAATCGTCCTTATAATATGCATGAATTAATTGACCAAGTAATCGATGAGGGAAGCTGGTTTGAAATCAAAAAACTGTTTGCCCAGGAGCTAATTGTTGGTTTCGGCAGGATTGGTGGAAGAGCAGTTGGAATAGTTGCCAATCAGCCAAAAGTAAAGGGTGGAACATTATTTATGGATTCAGCTGATAAGGGAGCACGTTTTGTGACTCTTTGTAACGCTTTTAATATCCCGCTGTTATTCCTTGCTGATGTTCCGGGTTATATGGTCGGTTCATCCGTTGAGAAAAAAGGAATCATCCGCCATGGAGCAAAATTTATTACGGCAGTTTCTGAGGCAACAGTACCAAAGCTGACGGTTATCGTTAGAAAGTGTTATGGAGCTGGGCTCTACGCGATGTGCGGACCAGCATATGACCCAGAAAAGGTTATTGCATTGCCATCAGCATCCATTGCCATCATGGGTCCTGAGGCTGCCATTAACGCAGTCTATTACAATAAAATCCAAGCATTGCCGGAAGAAGAACGGCCTGAATTTATTCAGAGATTAAGAGAAGAATATTCGGAAGATATTAACATATATGCCCTCGGTTCAGAACTCATCATTGATGAGGTCATTCCATATAATCAGCTTCGTAATGAGGCGATTGTTCATTTTGATTACTACGAATCAAAAGATATCACCTTTGGTGAGAAAAAGTGTCCAGTACATCCAGTATAAGGGGGAATTCCATGAAAGCGTCAGAAATTTTTTCTACTAATCTGCTGAAAGAAAAAGTTGCCATTGTAACTGGCGGCGGTACCGGGATTGGGAAAGAAATTGCGAATCAATTAGGAAGTGTCGGCGCTAAGCTTGTACTAGCCGGCAGGCGGGAAGAAGTTCTAAAAGGAACAGAGAAAGAGTTTATCGCTAAAGGGTATGAAGTAATGTCCGTCCCTACTGATATTAGAGAAATGGATCAGGTTGAAAACCTTGTGGCAGAAACGGTAAACCGATATGGCAAAGTAGATATCCTGATAAACAATGCTGGCGGTCAATTTCCTAAAAAGGCTGAAGAACTGTCAAAGAATGGCTGGGATGCCGTCATCAGGACCAATTTAAATGGAACTTTTTATATCACGCAGAGCGTTGGTAAGCAAATGATCAAACAAGGAACTGGAGGGGCCATAACAAATATTCTAGTTTCCTTTTTACATCGGGGAGCTCCCGGGATTGCTCATTCAGTTGCAGCTAGAAACGGGGTATATGGGTTAATGAAGAACCTTGCTTTAGAGTGGGCGCAGCATCATATTCGCATAAATTCTATTGGGGCAGGACTTTTCATCACCGAGGGAATGCAGGATGAAATGGCTGCAGCTGACCCTCATTTTATTGAAAATACAATCAATGCCGTACCATTGAGACGGGTTGGAAAATTAGAAGAGCTAGGCTGGCTAGCAACCTATTTATCTAGTGATGCCAGCGGCTATATTACTGGTGAAAATATTATTATTGATGGTGGTAATTCCTTAGGACATGGGATTACGTTTTTTCCATATTAACCTTTATCATTTTGCTCTTTTAAGGAGAGAATTTCATGGGGTTTACCAATCATTTAAATATTTCTTATTTGATTAAACGAGAGGGACTAGATCTTAATAAGAAAGCAATTGTATTTGAAGGTGAAAGTTTAACCTACAAGGAATTGAGAGATCGTTCGTTAGGATTTGCAAATGGTCTTTATGAAATGGGAGTCAGAAAGGGAGACAGGGTAGTTGTTGTAACCAAAAATTGTTTGGAATTTTGGGAAATCAATTTTGGCATTTATGAAACGGGTGGAATAGTGGTTCCTTTAAACAGTAGGCTTTCCCCGGTAGAAATTGGACATTTAATAAAGCATGCAGAACCAAAAGTAATTGTTTTTGATCGTGACCATGTTGAACATATTCAGTGCAGTCTAAGAGAATATAACGGGGCTTCTCTTGTTTATTTAGGTGAAGAGGAAATAAGTGAATTTCCCAATTGCAAGACTTATTCTACTGTTTTAGCAGGCGCGGCAACGGATCCATTAGATATCCTTGTTGATGCGGATGATCCCGCTGAAATCATTTACACGTCAGGGACAACAGGTTTTCCGAAGGGAGCTGTGTGGACGCACGGAACTGTCCTTTGGAATTCCATTCAACAAAGTATGGACTATCGAATTACAAGTGACGATAGTGTATATGTCTTATTAGGATTAAACTACATTGGCGGCCGCCATGAATTTACCATGTCCGTTTTTCACCAAGGCGGTACTGTTCATATTAGGCGAATGGGAGATTATGAAATCAACGAAACAGTAGATTATATTGAAAAACACAAAATAAGCTTAATTCTTTTGGTCCCAATCATGCTGCACGACATGCATCGCACTAGTCATTCATTAGATAAAAAATTAAAAAGCCTAAAAATGATTATGTGCGGCGGAGCTCCAGTACCTGTACCGTTAATTGAAAAAACAATGGAAGTGTGTCCACATGTTGATGTTATTCAGGTTTATGGGTCAACCGAGATAGGTGGAACGGTTTCAGCTCTAAAAAAGAGTGACTCCATTCGAAAAATTGGATCGTGCGGTAAACCAACTTTACACAATTTAATTTCAATTGTGGATGAGCAGGGCCAGCCAGTCCAGATAGGCCAGCCAGGAGAGATCATCGTTAAGGGGCCAGCCATTGTAAAAGAATACTGGAGGAATCCAGAAAAAACACAAAATGCCTTTAAAGATGGTTGGTTTTATACCGGTGATATAGGCAAAATGGATGAGGAAAATTTCCTTTATATAGTCGGAAGAAAAAAGGACATGATTATTAGCGGAGGAATGAATATTTATCCTGAGGAGATTGAACTCACTTTACGGAAACATCCCGGGATAAATGATTGTGCAATTATTGGTGTTCCTGATGAACGATGGGGAGAATCTATTATGGCCATTATTCATCCAAATGAAAGCGCACTCCCGACTGAGCAGGAAGTAATAGATTATTGCCGTAAATATTTGGGAAGCTATAAAAAACCTAAATATGTTAAATTCGTACCGGAGTTGCCTCGAACTCAATCGGGTAAAATACAAAAATTTATTCTACGCGATCAATTCTCAAATGTTTATGCAAAATAGTATCCTATAAGGGGGTGCTAGCTTGAAGGATTATAAATATCTTATTCTTGCCGAACCCGAAACTGGCATTTTGGAGGTTACCCTTTCCCGTCCCAAACAGCTAAATGCTTTAAGTATGAACATGGTAGATGAGTTATTTCATTTGACAAGCGAACTAAGAGGGGCTTTAGCAAATAAGTATAAGGTAGTCATCATTCGTGGAGACGGGCGGGCTTTTTGCAGCGGAGGAGACATCAAGGAATTTCTAAATATATATGAACAAGATAATAGTACAATAGAAAATTATATTTCTAAAATTCTTCGATTTGCAAAAGTATGGTATGAGCTGCCGATTCCAACCATTGCTAGTTTGCACGGTGCTGTTGCAGGAGGCGGCGCTTCACTTGCGTTGGCCTGCGATATTCGGATTGCTGCTGAAAATACAAAGATCTATTTTAATTTTTCCAGAATAGGGTTAATTCCCGATATGGGCGCTCATTATTTACTGCCAAAACTAATAGGGGAAGCTAGAAGCTTAGAAATATTTTATACCGGCAGACCGATTCTACCTAGTGAGGCTATACAAATAGGATTGGTTAACCAAGTTGTTGGCAATGAGGAGCTTCAACAACAATCCGTTGAATATGCACGCCAATTTACCGCTGGAAATGTTTACAAACATATTAAACAACTTGTAAAAGCAAGTAATGATTCGTTAGACCTAACATTACATCAAGAAGCGATCCTTCAAACCGAAAGATTCAAAAGTAAAGAATTTAAAGAATATATGGATGTTTTTTTTAATAAATAGGTTTTTCAGATGGCAATTTTGCTGTGCAGCCAATTTATAATTCTATACTTTTTGGAGGAATGAAAAATGATGAACCTTGATGTGACATCCCTTTATGGGAGAAAAAGAGTAAATAGGTGGGAACGAGTCAGTGTGGGAGATATGCTAGAAAGGTTAAGGTACAGTTTCCCGGATAAGGAAGCATTGGTGGGATGGGAGGGGGCTTTTGCCCATCCTGAAAATGCCAGACTTTCCTATCTTCAGGCAGACAATAAGGCAAATCAATTTGCCAATGCCTTGTTGCAAAAGGGATTGGTTAAAGGCGATAAGGTACTTTTGTTTTGCGACAACTCTGTAGAAGCCTTCCTCGCCAAAATTGCTATCGCCAAAGCAGGGTTGGTGGCAGTTCCGATGAATACAATGATGGCTCCTGATGTCATCTCATATTTAATAAACCTAGTAGAACCAAAACTATTTATCGCAGACTCAGAACATTGGCCAAAAGTTGAATCAGTTTTTAAGAAACAAAATATCCATCTCGATATTACTATTCCTATTGGAGGAGCAGTAATTCCAGGAAGTCAGTCGTTTGAGGATTTTTTCACTGGTCAATCGACAGATGAACCTGATGTAGAAATTCATGGTGATGATATTTGGGAAATGTTGTTTACATCGGGGACTACTACCATGCCAAAATGCGTTATGATTTCCCACACGAACACCTATATGGCAGCTTATAGTTTCGCCCTATCATTGACAAGAGGACTTTCCATAGAAAATGAGTTGAAAATTTGCAGCTTCTTACCGATTGTTTTTCATGTGGCGGATCAGGTCTTTGCCTTTCCTGCTTTTCTTTCAGGAGGGACATTTGTTATCGGGCGAACACTTAATCCACAGGCTATGGCAAGTGCCATTACTGAGGAAAAGGTAACCGCGCTGTGGGCCGGCTCTCCAGCATTTTTAACCATCTTAACTGATGTATTCGTAAAAGAGAAAGAGCAATTTAACCCAAGAAGTTTAAAAGTAATCGTGTACGGATGGTCAGCTTTGAGCCCAGATTATACAAAAACGCTGAAGCAGCTTTGCGGGGAAGATTTAGTTACATTTGAGATTTTTGGTCAGACCGAAGCCATTTCCTGTTTTCGTTTTTGGCCGGATAAATGGCCTGAGATACACGAAGAGACAGCTCCAGCACTAAATTACGTTGGTGTGCCAAATCCTTTATTAGCATCTGTAATCATGGATGAAAATGGGAATGTTGTAACGGATCCTAAAATACCAGGTGAAGCTGTTTATCGCTCTCCTGCTATGATGTCGGGTTATTACAAAGATGAAAATGCGACTCGTAAAGCTTTTGAATATGGCTGGTTTCACTCCGGGGACAGTTGTATGTATGATGAAGACGGGTTAGCGATAATGGTTGATCGTTATAAGGATATTATTAAATCGGGCGGAGAAAATGTTTCTAGTATCCGGGTGGAAGCCGTCCTAAGACAACACCCATCCGTGGAAAAGGCCGCAATTATCGCATTACCTCACGAAAAATGGGGGGAAATGGTTACCGGGGTAGTGGTTCTCAAAAATGGAGAGGTTTTATCGGAAGAAGAACTAATTGGATTTAGCCGGTCCAAGCTCGGTGGTTTTGAAACGCCAAAGAAAATTATCTTTACTGATAGATTACCGGAAACTGTAGGAGGAAAAATACTAAAATATCGTTTGCGGGAGAAATATACCACAGTTAATCAAAATAACTAAAAAATTTAGTAATCCAGAAAGTCAGTTCGTTTTGTAAAAAATGGACTGTCTCATACGATTGATAGAATTCTAAATTTAAAGGATTAAAGGTGATGAAATGGGAAAAGAAGTAATATATGAAAAAACGGAAAATAGAGCTGTCATTACCTTAAATCGACCAAAGGTGTACAATGCTTTAACACCAGATGGATGGAACTTATTAGGGGATTTATTCCAAGAAGCAGAACGTGACACAGATATTCGAGTTGTGATCATAACAGGGGCTGGAGAAAAAGCCTTTTGTTCAGGTGCTGATTTACAAAAAACGATACCCTCTTTATTGGGAGAACAGCGAAATGAGGAACTTGAAACAAAAATTAATCATGCAATGATGAAATTCAAGCCTATTTCGAAGCCAATTATTGCAGCGGTAAACGGACATTGTTTAGCAGGGGGAACAGAGCTGCTGCAAGCAACGGACATCAGAATTGCGGCTGAACATGCTACATTTGGTCTTCCGGAAACAAAATGGTCGATTATGGCAGCAGGGGGATCATTAGTAAGACTCGCTCGACAAATTCCCTATTGCCGTGCTATGGAAATATTATTGACTGGCAGACAATTATCAGCGGAAGAAGCAGAAAAAATGGGGTTAATAAATAAGGTTGTTTCCAAGGCAGAATTGATGGCGGAAGTCGACAGATATGCAGAATTAATCTTACAGAATGGTCCAATTGCTGTTCAATCCACCAAGGCAGCCGTTATTGGTTTGCAAAATTTACCTTTAGAAGAAGCTTATAAAGTTGAGTGGGATTACGCCCAGAAGGCTTTTAAAAGCAAGGATGCAAAAGAGGGCATTAAGGCATTCAATGAAAAAAGAACACCACAATTTTTAGGAGAATAACCAATAGTATAAATGGGTTTAAATTAATTTATGGGGGTTGGAAAATATTGCAGAATATAAGAGAAGTTGTGGAACGGGCTGCCACATTATTTGGTGAAAAGACTTTTTTATATTTTGAAAATGAAGAAATCTCCTTTTCAACTTTACATGAGCAATCTGGAAAAGTAGCAAATGCTTTTAAGAAACTTGGAATAAAAAAAGGTGATAAAGTCGCTCTTTTTCTTCCCAATTGTAAGGAATTTATTTATACATGGATCGGGTTAAATAAGTTAGGGGCCGTAATGGTTCCCGTTAATACCTTTTTCAAAGAAAATGAAACGACTTTTGTTATCAATAATTCAGATTCCAAAATCATCCTAACAGACTCTAATTCTTTAGAGATGATAATTAGCATTCGTGGGGAATGCGAAATAGTAGAAAACGTAATAGTTATAGATAAAGGTAACACCCCAGAAGTCCTCTCATTTTACGAACTCATAAAGAATGAATTACCGCAGATTAGCCCAGTTGAAATCTCCCTAGATGATGATGCAGCCATTCTATATACTTCAGGTACAACCGGCAATCCTAAAGGGTGTGTTGTTTCACAAAGTTATTATTTAGTCAATGCCAAGCTTTGGTTAAAGCATCAAGAACTAACTTCTGAGGACCGTTTTTTAACTCCGTTACCGTTTTTTCACATGAATCCACAAATCTTAACAACAATGGGCGCTTTAACAATTGGAGCAAGTGTCATTTTATTGGATCGGTTTCATCCCAAAACTTGGTGGGAAGATGTTGCCCGTTATGGTGCAACCCAATTTCATTACTTAGGTGTAATGCCTGCAATTTTGAATGCACTTCCACCAAGTCAATTAGATACAGCTCATAAGGTTAATTTATGTCTAGGAGCGGGGATTTCTTATAAATTTCATGAATCCTTTGAAAAACGATTTAACCTTAAAACCCTGGAGGTCTTTGGAATGACTGAGACCGGTTTAAATATGATTACCCCAATAAAAGGGGATCGGAAGTTAGGGACCGGGAGCATGGGGAAGGTATTACCAGGAATTAAAGCAAAAGTGGTGGATGGAGATGATAAAGAAGTGCCTATTGGAACGCCAGGGGAACTTGTATTAAAGGAGGAGGTACGTGCTGAGGGAAGTTCTATGATGAAATATTACTACAAGAATGAAAAAGCCACTAAAGAAGCTTGGCGTAACGGTTGGTTTCATACAGGAGATATTGTAAGACAGGATGAGGAAGGATTCTTTTATTTCGTCGATCGAAAAAAAGATATTATCCGAAGAAGTGGAGAGAACATATCGTCCATGGAAATTGAGGACTGTATTAGAAATCATCCAAAGGTAGTAGATGCTGCGGCAGTACCATTCCCTGATCCAATCCGTGAACAAGAGGTAAGAGTATGTATTATTCTAAAACCTGGTGAAAGCTCTGCAACCATTCATGAGGGTGAAATCATTAAATGGTGTACAGAGCGATTAGCCTATTTTAAGGTGCCGCGTTTTATCGAGTTTGTTTCAGAATTTCCTAAAACTGCAAGTCAAAAGGTACAAAAATCAGTTCTAAAAAATCTTTTTTCCGCAAAGACATTTGACAAGTCCAAAAAAGAGTATGTTTCTTTGAAAAGTATTCTAGAGGAGGTAGAGGCAAATGTCCAATAAGTCAGTTTATGCTTTTGCTGCATTACTTTTATTGGTGATTATTGGGATGCTTACCGGATCATTTCGACTGGTCATTTACCCTTACATGTTGATAGTGGGTTTATTGTTATTGGGTGGTTTAACAAAAAAATTGAACGTTAATAAAAAACTAATCTGGATACCAACCGTCATCACCGTTCTATTCCTGCTGCTGCAACTATGTTTAGATTTGGTAACCCTCCATTCTCCAATTGGTAATGGAAAATTAATTTTTGGTATTACATCAAGCACAGCTATTTATTATTTAGGAATTTGGCTAGTATGTGCCAGCATTTCACTGATTTATTCATGGACATTTATTCATCCAGAAGAAAAACAGTCTGTCATTGAGACAAATTCGTTAGATGTTTAACCAAAGATACGAGGGGGAAAATCATGAATCCTACGATAATCGCAATTGCCGTTATCTATTTATTGATTTGTGTATTAATCGGATATTGGGCATCGAAAAAAACTAAGACAAGTGGAGACTTTTTCGTTGCAGGTAAAGACATGGGAATGTTTGTTATGGCAATCGCAGCCTTTTCTTCTATTCAAAGCGGATTCGGTATGGTGGGTGGAACCGGGCTGACATTTTCTGGCGGTCTGGGATTTGCTTCCGGATTAATGGTTTCTGCTCCATTAGGTTTTGCATTAGCGTGGTTCCTCATAGGAAAAAGACTATATAAAATGAGCAGGCTCGATGAGGTTTATTCAATAGGGGATATCATAGAAATTCGTTATCAGAGTAAAACAGCCCGCGGCTGGATTTCGGTTGCCATGGTATTAGGAGTACTAGGTTATCTAGGTACACAGGTTCAGGCAATGGGTGTCATCATGCATTCCATTTTTGGAGTTTCTCCAATGGTTGGTGCATTAATCGGTTTGGCGATTTTGGCCTTTTATAGTGTCGGTGGCGGTATGATTGCCGCTGTGTATACCGATCTGTTTCAAGGCACCATTATGATTGTTGTTTCAATTATCATGTTTTTCGTTGCAATTAACATAGGTGGAGGAATCTCAGAAATGACTCACACCCTTGTTGAATCCAATCCAGCATTGGCCTCCCCTTTTGGAACATTTCCGGTATTAACAGTCTTTTGCTGGTTTTTTATGATTAGTTTAGGAGCTGCCGCACAACCACATTTTCTTACTAAATTTTTACTGCTTAAGGATAGTAAGGACTTAAAGTGGGGGGCATTTACCGCAAGTATATCCTATATGATTACCACTTTGTTAGTAATCGGAATAGGACTTGCAGCATTAGTATTGAATCTACAAGGGAAATTTCCAAAGGTAAGTTCTGTAGATGATGCTTTAACCGTTTTCTTAACAATGTTCACTAATCCATTTATAAGCGGACTAGTAATTGCTGGATTAATGTCAGCTATCATGTCCACGGGCAGTAGTTTCGTTAATATTGGCGCAGCTAGTATTGTTAGAGATATTCCGAAGGCATTGAATATTGAAGTGAAAAATGAGTTGTTTTGGAGTCGTATTGCTGTACTAGGTCTCCTTGTCCTATCCGCATTTTTCTCCTTCTATATGAATACATTGGTTGGCTTATTAGGCGTATTTGGGTGGGGGATGTTTGCATCCGCGATTTTTCCTTCCGTTGTTTTAGGTTTAATTTGGTCAAAAGCAACGAAGCAGGGGGCCATTTACAGTATCGTTATTAGTCTAGTATTAAATATTGTTCTAGAAATTGGCGGTAAATATGGCTTTAAGATTCTTCCTGCAGGGGTTATAAATGGTGCATTTGCATTGGCAGTTTCAACATTTTTATTTATTGTCATTTCATTAGTAACCCAACCACATGAAGCAAAGATAAGTAAAGAATTGGAAAGTGTTATTGAGGGTTAGGAAATCCAGGGTTTACAAAACTATTTTTCCGTACTGTACCGAGGGCACGGGATAGCACTGTTGTTGGAAAAGGTTTAGAGCTTATTAGAATAAAAAGGTAATTATTTTTTGAGACGACACTTTGAATGAATGTATGAAAACAATATCTTCTTGGACTTCATATGAAAAGGGAAAATTAATGGAATAAGGTTAAACAATCAGTTTTGGGCCTTCTATTTAAGGATAGGGGCCTATTTTTATTATAACTTATTAACATTTCAAATATGGTAAATACAAGTATTTTTGGGTATGAAAAAACCCATTATAATTAGGTTTGGTCTGTCTTGTCCAAATTATGCGACGGTTGATTTGACTACTATTCAAAAACTGTTGAACCATTTTAGAGAAAGTGATTCAATAAAATAAATAGAACAAAACGAATGCGCCAGCACCATATGTATGTGATTGAGGCGACTGAGGATATTCAATGAAGGTATATAGATTAAAAAAACAGTTTAACGTCTATAAAAAGTGGAACACAGTTTTACTTGATTAGTGAATCAGAATTTATAGGAATTAAAGAGTTTATAATGAGAACGAAAGATTTAACGATTAGGATATCGATCAATGAAAGTGAACTTCTTAACAATTTTACCTTCATAAAAGAAATCTTTTAATGAATCAAATGTCGGAGCATCTGACGGACTGACACATTCATAAATAGAGGTTACACCTTTAAATGGCTTTTTTTAAAGTTTTCTAACAGTTCGGTTAGGTTTTACCGAAAATAATCCGCATTGTATAGCCTGCAAAAAATAATCCAAACTAAAAAAGCGGATGCCAACTACGAACTTAAACTGGTAAAGGTGGTGACAAATTTGTCTGATAAGAAGAATAAGCAAATAAGGAATAATCCAGCGATGCCAAAAACAGATGTAGAATTCGCGCAAGAAGGACTTGAGAGAGTAGCATTAAAGGCTCAAGATAAAAAGAAGAAATAACCATGTTTCTGGATCAAATATTGCGAAAAAAGCAATATAAAGACTGGGATTGGGAAAATCAATTAAAATTATTTATTGTAAAAATTATATAAAAAGGATGAAATGAAGGTTTCATCCTTTTTAAAATAATCTATTTCGCAAACACGTGATTCCCGATTGTCTCCACTGTTTCACGAGAACGAATCCAATTATCTGTTGCAATTTTTGGGTTATAGAAGAAAATGGAATCATCTAAAGTATTTTCTTTTTTTAGAGCTTCTTCTACTGCTTGGATTGACTCTTCTGAAGCCGGTTTATTAATTTCACCATTTTGAACAGGTGAAAAGGCATAAGCATGACCGACAACTTCATTAATCACTTCTGTCACTGTATCAGGAAACTGAGGGGATTCCACTCGATTTAACACGACGGTTGCAACGGCTACTTTTCCTTCATAGGGCTCACCTTTTGCCTCCGCTTCAACTAATCTGGCAAATAAGTCTTTTTCTTTATCTGAAATAGAAATCGCAGGTGTTGCAGACTCTTCAACTGGAGCTTCAACTTTCGGTTCATTTGGTTGAACCGCTTTTTCTGCTACTTCTGGTAAATCATTAGTAGTCTCATCTACAGGTTTTGATGGGTCTGCTAGTAACTCAACTGCTTTTGCAGCTATATTAATCACAGGTTTTGCTAATTGGATGGATATGTTCTGCGGTTGTAAGATTTCTCCAATAGAAATACCTTGTTTTACCCCATTATTCAATGTTAAATTAGTTTGTTTTTCATGTATCGGAAGGCTGTGTTCATTTAGATTGATCGATTCGGTGATTGCCTTCGCCGTATTAATGTGTATCCCAAAGGCAATTGTAGCTACACCAGCTACAATAAATGATTTAAAAGAATTTCTCATGCTGTAAGCTACCTCCTGTAAAATTCTCATGATATTACCCTAACACGGCAAATCCTTCATTTACAGAACGATAGTATTACAAATCTTTATGTTTTGATGAACAACATTTCATAAAAAGTTGTTTTATGACAATACTCCTATGAAAATGTCATAAACTAGGAAATTATACGAAGTAGAGGAATAAATTACCCAAGAGGGGAACATCAGGCGGTGATCTTGGACCTCATAAAATCCCAGGAACAGGTCCCGGTTTTATTCCTAAGATATTAAATCGTGATATTTTTATATGAAATTTTGCACATTAAGGATGAAGATGTCCAGGTAATGGCACGCCGGCTTGCTTCAGTGGAAGGGAACTTTGTATGCGCATCAGGAGCATCTTCAGCTAAAGTCCTTCGTCTAGATCCAGACACGGGAGAACGTTATTTGTCTTCTGACTTATTTCTAAGTTGAGTCCAGAGTCCATGTGGCCGGTTTTTGTGGCCGGTCCTATCCCCACTTAACTCGACGAGAACCGTCCCCTATGTCATGTTAATAATCCCGCTCATTACCCGAATAGGAAAAAAAGAAGTTCATTCGGTAAATGATATCGGGTTCCATTACCCAGGAGACGAAAAAAAGATTCTAATTGGTAAATGAAAGTGAGTTCCATTGCCCAAGACACGAAAAAAAGCTTCTAATAAGTAAATGAAAGTGAAGTCGATAGCACGGGGCTTTAGCCGCTGCTTATCAAGGGCACACGGTTAAATCGCTCAATCAATACTATAACAAATTAAGAGCAAAAACATGTACATAATAAGAAATGGAAAAAGTTCAAAAGAAGGGATATTTACCACTTACCAATTGAGTTCCCTGGATCGAAAGAGGAATAACCGCGTCATGGATTTTTTACATAAAGCAAGTGCAAAAGGAAAAGGCAACGCGGTTTTTAAAGCCTATTCTTTCGAAACCCCTAAACTTTAGTTATGGGGATACTCATTTCTTTTCTACTTTTACTAATCCTTTACCTAAATTACCTTTTTCAAAATAGCATATGACTTCATCATTCACTTGTATTTCATTACCCGAAACGATACTTTTACTATAAAAAATGATCTCTGTCTCGTCATCCCTTTTTCCGTAGTACTGATTGCCTTCAATTTTGGTAATTTTATATTTTATCATAGTGTACTCTGAAGAATCATTGCTTTTCGGACTTGGACTGTAGGCAGGAGCAGGTGAATGAGTTCTAACTAAAACTAATGCTAATAAGACTAATGAAAGCACCACAAGGATGCTCACTCTTTTGAACATTCTACTAACCTCCTCCTATGTATTTTAAGAGTTGAAGGGGGAAAGTAAATCCTCCTTTTTTCCTTAGTCTTTATACCTAATCCGTACAATTTAAGTGATGTAGACCCTAGTTTTAAAGTACTTAAACGTTATTCAAATTTAGTGAGTTGAATGTGAACTGCAATATATCATATAATTTTGTCATATACCTATATTTATTATTTTTAATCCAAAGGGGGAGTTTTATTTGGCAAGAAAGCCTTTTAGTACATCTGGAGCTGTTTCTGTTGGACCATACTCACATGCTGTTGAAGCAGGAGATTTAATATTTTTATCGGGGCAGACTCCAATTGACCCACAGACTGGAGAGCTTGTAAAAGGTGATATTGTTGAACAGACAAATCAATGTTTTAAAAATCTTTTCAATGTATTGGAAGCAGCGGGTTTAACCCCTGAACATGTTGAAAAAGTGAATGTATTTTTAACTGAGATGAATCATTTCACTGCAATGAATGAAGTTTATTCAAAACAATTTTCTTCTCCATATCCTGCTCGTACAACCATAGGTGTGTCATCCCTACCCCTAGGTGCACAGATTGAAATAGAGATGATAGCTAGAAGATAGAAATAGCAGTCCCAAACTCCCAAAAGAAGTCGATAAAGCAAGGCTTGGTTTTAAACGAAAGTATGTATGATGTTAAAATGAGCCTCGCATTGCGAAACAATCTTCACTCATCCAAAGCGTTGATCCAACAAGGATTTAACGCTATTTTTGTTGAAATTCTTAAACTATTGCATCTTTAGATGAAGACATCAAAAAACTTTCGCCTCCATTTTGTCACAGAATCCTTTACTCATCCGTTATATTAGTAAATAACCGAAAAGGATGATGACGTTGATAAAATATGAAGTGGCTATTGTAGGCGGGGGAATTGCGGGTTTAATGTCTGTGATTTATGCAGCAAAAACAGGGAAACGAACCATTGTATTGGAACAGCAAAAGCAATGGGGAGGCAGAGCCATCACCAACAAAAAGCAGGGTGTATATTTTAATTTGGGTGCGCATGCATTGTATAAAGGGGAGGCGTATGAAGCATTCCGCGAACTCGGATTACGACTTGAGGGAAGCACACCATCTATTGATGCTTACGGGATGTGGAAAGAACAAATATTGCCCTTTCCAACGAACGTATCCTCCTTCATTCAAACGCCGCTCCTAAGTTGGGGAGGAAAGCTCGATTTAGCAAAATAGTTCATTAAATTAGGAAAAATGGACACAAGCGTTTGGAACCAGATTAGTATCCGCGATTGGATTGAAACTCAATTGAATGATCCAATGCTGCGCAACGTGTTCTATCCACTGCTCCGAACATCCACTTATGTGCTTACGCCTGAATTACACGCTGCTGGTCCTGCCTTAAAGCAGCTGCAGCGTGCACTAAAAGGAGTCTTGTATCTCGATAAAGGCTGGGGGACACTCGTAGAAGAACTGCGTGAACTTGCTGTCCAACAAGGAGTGGAGCTGGTCACCGGTTGTAAAGTGGTTGCAGTCGAACATAAAGATCAAAAAGTACACTCGATTTTATGTGAGGGTGGCACTAGAATAGAAGCATTAAATGTTATACTAACTACACCACCATCCATTTCTCACAAACTAGTTCCCCATGCGGATCAAACAGCACTCGATAAATGGAACAAGCAAGCGATTCCTGTTACGGTTGCCTGTCTAGATGTTGGATTACGGCAGCTGCCTATACATGAGCACCAATTTATCTATGGATTGGATCAACCTATCTTCTTTACGCATCTTTCAAGGGAGGGAAAACCAAGGCCAGCTATCTTGAGTGATGATGGGACAAAAGTGATATCGCTTTTTAAATATCAAGGTCCACAAACAGATGCAATGAAGGATGAGGGTGAGTTGGAGCAAGTGTTAGATGTGGTTCAACCTGGCTGGCGAAATGAATTAGTTATTAGACAATTCCTGCCGAAAATGACGGTTGTTTATAGATAAGATATGGTCAACGCATCCATCTAAAAAGATTCTGTCATGTGAAATTAAAATAAACCCTTTTTTCTTCCTTAGATAATCAGAGACAATCTTTCTTGCATCAGTGTCTAGATGATTGGTTGGCTCATCAATTAATAGAAATTGACCCTCATTCAAAAAAAGTGCAGCAAGCGATACCTTTGTTTGTTCTCCATTTGATAATGTTTTAAATGGTCGGTACATGACCTCGACATCAACATTTAGATAGGATATTTCACGAAGAAATTCCCAATCTTCTGCTTGGGGGCAAATTTCTTCAAAAATTTCATGAGTATACTTGTTTTTATCCGAAACTGGATAAGGAAAATAATTAAATTCTACCGAAGACATGATTTTCCCACTATACTCATAACTCCCTAATAATAAATTAAAGAATGTTGTTTTACCTCGTCCATTTCTACCGATAAATCCAAGTTTCCAATCCGTATCTATTTGAAAATTTACACCTTCAAAAATATTATCAAAGCTACCTGGATAAGAAAAAGTTAAGTCTTGTACTTGTATCATTGACATGATAATTCCTCCTTTGTATATCAACACTTTTTACTTTTTTATACAAAGTCGGTACATCCATCTATTCTAAATTTCTCCGTATAAGTTTGATGGATATTAACGACTTATACGGAGTATTACATGCGTAACAATAGTGTCTGAATTGCTCATTTCTCTCTCTCCTTTATTTATTTAATTAAAGTTACAGATTAAAAAACATCAATCTTATCTAGGGGAGAATAAAAAATCCCCCCAATTTGTAATTGGAAGGATTAGTCTTTCACTTATATTAAATAAGTTCTTTTTTGCCAT